>JBHEKZ010000208.1:0-3982 GCA_041859025.1 Melioribacteraceae bacterium
AGAAAATTTTATGAGTTTGATAAAGACAATAAAGTGGTTCACTACAGTCCATATAACGGAAAAGTTTTACCTGGATATATGTTTACCGACGCCGGTTTTTGGGATGTGTTCCGTGCTTCATTTCCGCTGATAACGCTAATGCATCCTAGTTTGAGCAGCAATATTATGGAAGGGTTGGCAAACACTTACAAAGAAAGCGGTTGGCTTCCTGAGTGGGCTAGCCCGGGGCACAGAGATTGCATGATCGGGTCTAACTCTGCATCTATTATTGCTGATGCTTATCTAAAAAGAATTCGTGGTTTTGATATTGATGCTTGTTACGAAGGTATTCTAAAAAATTCAGAGAACGAAGGACCGCTTAAGTCTGTCGGAAGATTTGGAGTGAAGTATTATAACTCTCTTGGATATATTCCATATAATGTGAAAGTTAACGAAAATGTTGCACGCACTCTTGAATACAGCTACGATGATTTTACGATTATGAAACTTGCCCAAGCGTTGAAAAGACCTCAGAGTGAAATCGACTTGTTCTCTAAACGAGCGTTCAATTATAAAAATGTTTTTGATGCTTCGACAAATTTCATGCGTGGCAGAAACGCCGATGGAAGTTTTCAATCTCCATTTAAGCCGGAAAAATGGGGAGATGCATTTACAGAAGGTTCATCTTGGCATTACACCTGGTCAGTATTCCACGATCCGCAAGGACTAATCAATTTAATGGGTGGAAGAGAAAAGTTCGTCGGCAAACTCGATTCAGTTTTTAATTCTCAGCCTTTATTTGATTTTTCATATTACAAGAAACAAATTCATGAGATTACTGAAATGCTAATAGCCGGAATGGGACAGTACGCTCACGGAAACCAACCTATTCAACACGCTATTTATTTATACAATTACGCCGGGGAACCTTGGAAAGCGCAAAAATATGTTCGCCAAACTTTGGATTTAATGTATACCCCTTATCCGGATGGACTCTGCGGCGATGAAGATAACGGACAGACTTCAGCTTGGTATGTCTTTTCCTCTGCTGGTTTTTATCCAGTTTGTCCCGGCACAGATCAGTATATTTTAGGAGCGCCTCTTTTCGAAAAAGTAACTCTCCATCTAGAGGATGGAAAAACATTCACAATTGTTGGCAAGAATAATTCAAGTGAGAATTTTTACGTAGATAAAGCAACATTGAACGGAAAAAACTATACAAAGAATTTTATCACACATGCCAACTTGATGAATGGCGGCAAATTGGTTTTTGAGATGAGCGCCAAGGCGAATTTAAAAAGGGGAATAAGTAAAGAAGATTTTCCTTATTCATTATCTAATGAATTGATAAAGTAATTGCTGGATTAACGCTAATCTTTCTAATGGAGAAGCAAAAATGAAAGTTCACCAGAAATTTATTAAAGGAATTGTCTCCTTGGTTGGAATCCTTTTTCTTACTTCTTGTTCAACTAAGGATATAACCCAATATGTTGATCCTAATATTGGCGGAGTATCCCCCTTATTAACTACAAAAGTTCCAACGGTTCACCGTCCACACAGTATGGTACGCGTATTCCCAATAACAAAATCTGGTTTAGAAGATCGTTTCTTAAGCGATAAGATTTACGGGTTCACGGTAAATATGCCGGCGTATAGAAGAGGTTATGTGACCGAGTTAATGCCGACATCCGGTAAATTAGCTGTTGACAGAGACGAGAATGCAGCTACTTACGATCACGACATGGAAGAGGTTCATCCATGGTATCATAAAGTTTTTCTCGAAGAGCCGGAGATTGCTGTTGATTGGACCACCACTGAACGTTCTGTTATTTACAGATTCCAGTTCAACAAGGAGGAATCTCAAAATGTTTTATTCCGTTCAAAAAGGAACTCATATTTCAAGATAGTTGGAAACAATGTTGTTCAAGGGTGGGAAGAATTTGAAGGTGCTAAACAGTATTTCTATGCAGAATTTAGCCGGGCGTTTGATAATTACAGAACATTTGAAAGAGAAAAAATAAACAGCGATTTAAAAGAAATATTTGGACAAAAAGTAGGTGTGTTTGTTAGTCTTAATAAATCGGATACTCCTCTGGAGGTTCGTATTGGAATTTCATTCATTGATGAAAACCAAGCTAGAGACAACGTTAATCGCGAAACAAAAAACAAAACTTTCGAACAAGTTAAAAATGAAAGCTACTCGATATGGAGTGATGCATTAAGTAAAATTAAAGTTGAAGGGGGAACCGAGAGGCAAAAAAGAATTTTTTATACGTCGCTTTACAGATCTTATGAGCGCATGATTAATGTTTCGGAATATGGCAGATATTTCAGCGGCTTCGATAAAAAAGTTCATAACGATGAAGGCAGGCCTTTCTATGTAGACGATTGGCTTTGGGATACATACCGTTCGCTTCATCCTTTGATGTTGATACTTGATCCTTCGAAGCAGTCAGATATGGTGCAGTCATATATTCGGGCTTATGAACAGAGCGGATGGATGCCGGGTTTCCCTCAGTACTTTGGAGAATTTTCTGCTATGATCGGTTTTCATTCGGCAGCTTTAGTGTGGGATACTTATCAAAAAGGGGAGAAGAATTTTGATATTGAGAAGGCTTACGAAGGGTTGAAAAAAAATGCTTTGCAAGCAACAATGGTTCCATGGAGAAGCGGTCAGATGTGTTCGCTTGATAGTTTCTATACTCAACATGGCTGGTTTCCCGCGATAAATGAAACGGAAAAAGAGACTGAACCGACTGTTGATGACTTTGAAAAAAGACAATCTGTTGCAGTAACTCTTGAGCACAGTTATGATGATTGGTGTTTAGCACTGTTAGCAAAAGCACTCGGTAAAAATTCCGATTACGAATATTTTCAAAAGCGTTCACAAAATTTTCGCAACTTATTTAACCCCGCAACAGGCTTCTTCCAGCCTAAAGATAAGAATGGAAAATGGATTGAACCTTTCAGCCCGCAATTATCTAGCAGTTTCGGCGCTAGAATGTATTATACCGAAAACAATGCTTGGACTTGGAATTTTAGCGTTCAGCAGGATATCCAGGGATTGATTGACCTTCTTGGAGGAAAACAAAAATTCATCGCACGTGTAGATGCAATTTTTAATGAAGCACCCGAAATATCAAAATGGAAAATAATGGGGCAGTTTCCCGATGCCACTGGATTGAACGGTATGTTTGTTGCGGGCAACGAGCCTTCGATGCATATTCCTTATCTATATAACTATGCCGGCGCAGCATGGAAAACTCAACGGCGCGTGCGGGAGGTGTTAGATATGTGGTTCGATGACAAACCGCTGGGTCTTCCGGGTGATGAAGATGGTGGTGGTCTTTGTTCTTGGTATGTTTTCTCCGCGATGGGATTTTTCCCGGTAACTGTTGGCAAAAGCGAGTACGCAATAGGAAGTCCATTCTTCGAAAAAATATCTATACAATTGCCAAATGGTAAAACTTTTGTGGTGTACGCGAAAAATTCTACTAAAAAGAATAAGTATATACAATCTGCTCAGCTAAACGGTAAAGAAATAACTCGCTCTTTTATTAATCATTTGGACATTATCAACGGCGGAACACTTAACCTGATTATGGGCGAAAGGCCAAATAAAGAGTGGGGAATGTGATCTAAAAATAACTTTTTTCACATTTTACGTGGATACCAAACAATTAAACGCAAAAACCGGATAAGCCGCTTTAGTTAATTTATAATTACATAGCGGAAAAGCAATTTTCAAGTTATTGGAAAAATTAAGGAGCTTATCTTGGTCAACAACAAATTTTTTATTGTGCTCATATTAGTTTTTCACATCTTTTTACATCAAGAAACCAAATCTCAAGTTTTAGCCGGAACGGATGAATTAGGAAGAACTCTTCTTTTGAATAATTCTGTAGGAAATCTTCAAAAAAGTAAGAATGTGGCAATTTTTTATTTCATCTGGCACGATGAAGGACTAATTGCAGGAGATGCGTGGGATTTAAGTGAAATTATT
>JBHEKZ010000403.1:0-3197 GCA_041859025.1 Melioribacteraceae bacterium
ACGAAGTAATTATTGATGGAGGATTTGGCGAGATTTGGAGAAGAGAATTCTTAAATCGCTTACTCATAAGAGGCAAAAAGGAATTGATTGACGGAGACGTCAATGGGATTCTCCCATATTTACAAATTCATCGGGCTAATATTTTTACAGAGGATATAAATAGAGAATTGTTTGCCGGATGTATTGAACAATTAGAAGTCTTGATTAATGGGTTACCAAAATACAAGACTATTGGTTTAGAAAATTGGATTGATTTGTTAGCTATTAAAACTCGATTGCCTAACTATTACTCCTCCTCACAAATTCATTTAGATAGCTGGGTTTTTAGTTACATGCCTTTCGTTCAGCAAAGCGTGTTAAAAAACCTTTTTAGTGTGCCGTTGGAACAAAGAAAAGATGGAAAATTTTTCCGTCAAATAATCAAGAAAAATTATTGCGCACTTGAAAAGTATAATCTGGTAAAGGGAAATATAACTCATCCGTTCACCTTGAATACTTTGCAAGCAAGATTATGGATTTTTATAAACAAAAAATTGACGCTAAAAAAGTTTGAAGATCAAACTCGGGCAAATCTTATCAACTCACTTTCCACTTTCATTCAAGATACAATAAGTTCTTCAATTGTTAAGGATTGTGGGCTTTATGATTATCCAAAACTGCAGCGCCTTTCGGCTTCAATTTCTAATGGAAATGCCGGAAACATCACTATACAAGAATTAGACTGGTGGCTGTCTTTTGAATTGTTCCGACAAGGAATAGCTGATTTTATCTCATAAAACTA
This sequence comes from Melioribacteraceae bacterium, assembly GCA_041859025.1. Taxonomy (GTDB): domain Bacteria; phylum Bacteroidota; class Ignavibacteria; order Ignavibacteriales; family Melioribacteraceae; genus Stygiobacter. The sequence continues at coordinate 782 of JBHEKZ010000403.1, forward strand.
ATTCTACATTATTCGCAAACCCAAACTTGACGCGATTAACTCCGCTGTAATTTCCGCACTTCTGTTTCTTGTATCTAGAATTGGATTTACCTCGGCAACTTCAAGTGACGACATGCAGCCGCACTCGGCAATTGTTTCCATTAGCAAATGCGCTTCCCGATAATTTAGGCCGCCGCTTACCGGCGTTCCAACTCCCGGCGCAATTGAAGGATCAATGCTATCTGCATCAAAGCTGACGTGTATGTGTTGCACACGTGTTTTCAAATCTTTTAAAACTTTAGTGATTATAAAATTTATACCTTTTCTGTCGATCTCTGTCATAGTATAGACTTTCATTCCTAACTTCTTAATAGTCTCCCGTTCATCTGCGTCAAGGCTCCTTATTCCAATAAACGCAACATTTTGCGGTTTTACTTTGGGTGAAATGCCGTGAATCTCTGAAAGCAGTTTGCTTCCTAATCCAAGCGATGCCGCTACGCTCATTCCGTGGATATTTCCGGAAGGAGTTGTTTCGTCTGTATTCATGTCGGCGTGAGCATCAATCCATATTAAACCAAGCTCTTGCTTTTGCTTTTTGCAATGTGCGGCAACACCGGCCAGCGTTCCAATTGCCATTGAATGATCGCCTCCAATGCAAAGCGGGAAGTTTCCGCTTTCGAGTGATTTCTCAACTTTCTTGGCAAGCAGCTCTGTTGTGCGTACTATTTCATCTAAGTATTTGAGCTTTGTGTTTTTAACAATTTGTCTTTCCTGGTTCTTGATGAATACATCTCCGTGATCGGTAACATCATAACCAAGTCGTTCGAGTTGCTGTTCAATTCCTGCAATGCGTAAGGCAGAAGGGCCCATATCTACGCCGCGTCTTCCGGCGCCTAAGTCCATAGGAAAACCAAAAATATCTATGTGTTTGCTAATTGTTGCTTGTTTCATTTTTTCCCTTATTTTAATAAGCCAATCTACAACCGAGGTTGCTTATATAAAACAAAAAAACACAATAATAATTTAAGAATCGTTCTTTCTTATAGAACATCTAACTATAAAAAATAATAAGGATTTGACATGGCAGAGAAAAAAGCAGTAGTTAAGCACATCAAAGGTGTAACATTCATGGGAAAAGCCGATTCAAACCACTGGGTTTCTATGGATGGACCGGAAGAATTTGGAGGAAGCAATGCCGGAACTCGTCCAAAAGAACTATTGCTTTTGGCGCTTGGCGGCTGTACCGGAAGTGATGTTGCTGTGATCTTAAAAAAGAAAAAAATTAACGTTGATGGGTTTGATATTTTTTTAACAGCCGAAGTTCAAGAAACTCATCCGCAAGTTTATACCAAGATTAATTTGGAATATGTTTTTTACGGAAACGATATTCCTAAAGAAGCTGTTGAACGGGCAATAGAACTTTCTCAAAAAACTTATTGCAGCGTTACTGCGATGTTGCAAAATTCGATTGAGATAACGCATTCGTATAGAATAGAAGAAATGAAATAAAACTATGAGTTTCCATTCTGATCTCGCTTAGGTGAGATCAGAATGAAATGGACTAAAGGTACTCTTGTGGAATTTCTTTGCGGCCACTGAAGCCGTCTAACAAACCGTGATAGTAGCGGATATCCTCCTCGTCACTTCTCCAGCAAAGTAAAACATCGTTCCCATTTATTACAGAAGGAAAATCAACTAATCCAATTTCAAAATTCCAATCTTTGTAAGTACATCCAATCTCTCCTAGTTCTCTCATAAAACCATGAATTTGTGCCGTTAGTGTTTTTACTTCAGAGTTCTCTTCAAAATCGTCACCTATAGATTCGGCAATAGTCTTTATTTGATTCGCATTTGCCAAAATATCTCTAACAATCTGTTTAACCAGGGGCAAAGTTTTCTGCGCGTCGCGCGGTGTAAAATATTTAACATCTATTTGAGGCATTATCAATCCTTTCTCTTGCAGCAAATTTAGCTTTTATAGTACAACTTGACAAACCCTCCGTTTATAATTACTTTGATCTCGTAATAACATAGTTAGTGATATAAAATGAAAACAACTAAAAAATATGGAAAAAAAGCAGATTTAGCCTTAACGACATGGGTAAAACTTGCGCGGGCGTATACATCGTTTAATAAAAAAGCAGTTGAAAGTATTAGAGTTTTCGGATTAACCCAGCCTCAATTTGCAGTAATAGAAGTTCTTGGTCATTTGGGCCCTCTTAAGGTTGGAGAAATCTGCGATAAAATGCTTGCCAGCGGGGGAAATATGACACTTGTACTGGACAATGTTGAGAAGCTTGGCTTTATTGAAAGAACACACAGCAAAGAGGACATACGTGCAATTCTTGTTCAGTTAACACAAGAAGGAAAGAATCTTTTTGATAAAGTCTTTGTAGAACATGCCGAGCAGATTACGAAATATATGTCGGTACTAACT
>JBHEKZ010000284.1:0-4546 GCA_041859025.1 Melioribacteraceae bacterium
TGGAAACAATTCGGTTTTCAATATTGATTACTTCCGACAAACAAAAAGTTTGGCACACAATGCTTGACGATAAGACCTATCGTGAGTGGGCTAAAGAATTTCATGTTGGCTCTTATTACGAAGGCAATTGGGAAAAGGAAAGCGAAATTCATTTTTTAGCTGCGAATGAAGAGGGTAAATTGGAAGGAATGCTGAGTAAAATAAAAGAGAATATTCCATATCAATTTATCTCAATCGAACATCTTGGTATGATTAGCAACGGCGTTATTGACACGACTAGTGACGAAGTGCAAAAATGGGCACACTGCTTAGAGAATTACTCGTTTCTTGAAAAAGGTGACATGACTGAATTAATAGTCGAAATGGAAGTAGACTCGAATTACAAATCGATGTTTGATGAAATGTGGCCCAGAGCCTTAAATACCCTGAAAAAAATGTGTGAGAAGTAAACATAACCAAATGTTTAAACTTAGAAACCTCTTCCATATCGAAAGAGGTTTTTTTTCGCCACCCCCGCATGTTTAATCTGTAACTCAATACTTGGTCATAAAACGACATTCAAAAAAAATCCCGTTCTTTAGCTAAAGAACGGGACCGCTTTTCATTTGAGGAGGGTATGCAAAGCTAATTTTTGGGCTGATACACAATTTTTCGAATAGTATCGAACTGAAGGTATGGATATTCGTTTCGCAAGGTTTCAATGGCGTCGCTTGCACTTACTTTTTTAGAGCGCATATTTTTGAACTTTCTTCTGATGATAAAATCGCGTACAGACTTTTCATCGATCAGACCTCTGTTGCAAAGGAGGTCGTAAGTATCATCGCTGATTAAATCAGCGAGTGGATTTCTTTCGTTAATGATTACGCTTTCCATAGATCCTCCGTGTATAATGTTGGTTGATGACATTTTTAGTAAGAGATTTTCTGCATGCTAAATAAGGAATGCGTCTTCGTTTGGAAACAGCACGATTATGTAGTTTTAAAAGAAATGGAGAGAAATTTTGGTATTACGCTACATGATCATGTAGGCAAGCGGCCAGCTTTATTAAATAATGCCTTTTCGAATTGCTTTTGCTACTGCTTCCGATTGTGAGTGGACATGAAGTTTGCGATATATATTTTTAATGTGATGTCGAACTGTATCAACACTTATAAAAAGGCGATCTGCAATTTCTTGGTAATTGTTGCCATCCGAGAGTGAAGTGATAACCTCCTTTTCGCGCGCAGAAAGCTCGGAATCTTTTTCTTCACTTTGCTTCCCCTGTGTTTGCTTAAAGACATCTATTACTTGGCGGGCAATTAACGAACTCATTGGCGCGCCACCATCGTTAGCATCTTTTATAGCATCAAGCAATCTGGCCGGTGGAGTTTTTTTCACCAAATAACCGCACGCGCCGGCACACAACGCTTTGAATACTGTCTGACTGTCTTCGTAGACGGTAAGCATAAGTATATTCAAATCGGGTTTCATTTTTTTTGCTTTAGCAATACCATCTATTCCGCTCATACCCGGCAAACCAATATCCATCAGCACCACATCGGCAGTAAGTGTGGGAAGTTTAGCAAGAAAAGATTCGCACTCGGAAAAAGCGCCTACACAACTATAACCAGGAGTTCCGTTGATTAAAGCTGCAAGTCCTTCTCTTATCGTATTGTTGTCCTCGGTGATAACTACTTTAATCATCTTGTTTTCTTTTATTAAATGTAAAGTTATGCTTTTTTAATCAAGCGTAAGGATCGAGTTACTTAAATGGGAAAAACGGCAATTTGTACTTAGTACTAAATTTGCCCTTAAAGTTAAGCGCCGTTCCTTCACTTCCCGAAATTATTTCAAGATTACCGCCAATAGCTTTTGCTCTGGATTTCATATTTCTTATACCGTTGCCGGAATCTAATCTGTGCTGCTCGATACCATTTCCATCATCGCTTAGCGAAAGCAGCAATTTGTCTTTAACAATGTCTGCTTCAATGGTTATTTTCTTACACTTACTATGCTTTATTGCGTTATTAAGCGCCTCTTTGAATATCATAAATAGATTCTGTTTGTATTCCATCGGGAGCTTAACCGAACTCAATTTTTCCAAGTTAGCTGTTTTATACGAAATACCCGTAGCAGTCATTAAGTCGCTATAAGAATCTTTGAGCCTTACAATCAAATCATAAAAAGAGTCTCTCTGAGGATTAACCATCCAGACGATATCACTCATACTGTCAATCAAATGCCTGGCTTTTTCGCTGATTGAAGCTAAATTATGCGATGCTGATTCTGAAAAATTTTTAACTTCATATCCGGTCAATTCACTAAGTATAGAAATTTCTGTTAAACCGCTTCCTACGTTATCATGCAGATCGGCAGCAAGTTTACTTTTAATTTTTTCGATAGCCAATAAATTCCGATATCGAGCAGCGGCCAAATAATAAATAAGTGCTGAAGCTAATACAACGGCTGCTAATATAAACCACCACCGCTTCCAAAACGGTGGCAAAATTATTAGATACACATTTTTGCCGTCATAATTCCAAACGCCGTCGTTATTGGAACCAATTACACTAAAAACATATTCGCCGGGAGGCAGATTAGTATAGTTAGCAACTCTTCTTCTCGAATCCACAAAGCGCCATTGCTTGTCAAATCCTTCAAGCATAAAAGCATATTGGTTATCGGTCGAATTTGTAAAATCAAGAGCCGAGAACTCGAAGGAGAAAAAGTTTTGATTATAGGCTAGAGTTATTGTATCGCGCTCTTCGCGCATAGGCTCATCAAATATTCTTATTGAACTTATTGCTATTGGAGGCACATAAGTATTATCAACTACACTGTCCGGGAACAAATAGTTGAATCCGGTAATACCGCCGAAAAACATTTCTCCATCTTCCGATTTATAATATGCACCACCGCTAAATTCCAGATTTTGTAATCCATCATTTTGATCATACTGTGTAAATTGTTTGGTTGGAATGTCTAACTTAAAAAGTCCATTATCGGTACTCATCCATAAATGCTGAAAATTATCTTCAATGATTCCATACACCACCGAGCTTTTTAATCTTGTCTTATCGTTTAGGCGTAAAAATGTCTCTTTATTTCGATCAAATAGATTCAGTCCGCCGCCGTATGTGCCGACCCATATTGATTTATTTTTATCCTCTAAGATTGTCATTATTCTATTTTCGCTAAGACTTGTTTTATCACCCGGTAAATTTTTATATGCAATAAAATGACCGGTAGCTTTATCAAACTTGTTTATACCGCCGCCGAATGTTCCGACCCATAAAACGCCTTCAGCATCTTCGTATAAACAATAAACACGATTATCGCTGATGCTAAACGGATCGTTAGAATTGGTAGTATACCTTTCGAATTTGAATATGCCTTGAGCGATGTGTTCTTTTCTAATTTTATTTAGACCTCCGCCGAAAGTGCCAATCCAGTAATTTCCTTCGCGGTCAATCAATATTGACTGGACTTGATTAGCACCAAGTGAAGTCGGATCTCCAGAAATATTTTTAAGTATACGTGAAGTTTTTGTTTCCTTGTTAAAGATGTTTAAGCCTCCGGCATATGTGCCAATTAACAGATTCCCTCTTGAGTCATCCTTAATCACACGGATGTGATTATCATTCAGCGAACCAGAGCTTGTTTTAAAATAACTAAACTGTTTACTTTTTCTATCCCAAAGATTTAAACCACCCTTGAATGTACCAATCCACACTCTCGATTCATTATCGGCGCTAATAGCCCAGACTACATCATCGTTTAAACCGGATTTGCGGTTAGCGCTCTTGGCAATATGCTTAAACTTTTCTGTTTTGCGTTCAAGTTTGTTTAACCCGCGTCCTAGGTGAGTTCCAATCCAAATATTGCTAGAGCGATCTTGAAAGACTGAAAGCACTTCGTTTTTTGTAATTGAGCTTTCGTTGTCCGGATCGTTCTTAAAATTAATAAACCGATTTCTGAATTGATCATACTGATCGAGTCCTCCACCTAACGTGCCAATCCAGAGCCTTTGTTCATTATCTTCAAAAAGCGCCGTTACGATATCATTTGAAAGTGAGTTGTCCGATCCGCTAGAAGTAAAGCGAACAAATTTTGCTTTACCGGAAGTATCATCAAGAAACTGAGCGGCCAGTTTGTTCAAGCCGCCGCCAAATGTTCCAACCCATAAATTTCCAAAGCTATCGATTGTAAGCACGGTTACTCTATTGTCGCTAAGGCTTTGCGAATTACTTTTGCTGTTTACAAAATTCGTGAATTTAAGCGTTCCCGATCTTTCTTCAATTTTGTATAAGCCGTTGCCGAGAGTAGCAACCCAAATTTTTCCACTTTTATCTATCAGAATGCTTCTAATATGGTTCGAATTGAATTTGTCGGAATTGTTTTTTTTGTATCCAAAATGTTCAAACCCGCCGGTAGCAGTATTAAACTTAACCAGTCCTTTTCCCCAAGTACCAAACCAGATATTGCCTTTTCTGTCTTCCGAAATTGAAGTTATAGAGCGGTTATTGTTTCGTGAAAACGGCAGCGGGAAATCGATTGGTGTTTCCGC
>JBHEKZ010000297.1:0-7471 GCA_041859025.1 Melioribacteraceae bacterium
ATATCCAACTTCTTTTCTAAGTGCTGCACTAAAAGTGAATTCCTTAATTGCTTTAAGATAAACACTGCCCAAAAGTACAGTTGGCAACTGATCGGATTCATCCGAAAGGGTAGATCGTGTTAAATTTTCTATAGCGAATCCAAAACCAACTTGTTCATTAACATTTGCAATACCGCCAAGATTTAAATAGACAGTTCCCTTGGTTCCATAATTTTTTATTGCGAGGTTTTTATAAACTACCGTTCCGCCAAGTGAGAAATTTTCGGTAATTTTTCTTCCGTAACCAATTGCAAATTGTGTTTCCTTATATAGTTCAAAGCCGTAAATAGAAAATCCGGCGCTGAATGTCCCATAAGGTGTTGGCTCTGAATAGGCAGCATAGGCATTAGCCAATTCTTTTAGCGAAAAGGGTGCGGGTGAATAATACATCCCCACTTCTCTATTTTTTGCAAAAGCTAAGCCCGCTGGATTATTGAAAATTTGGAAAACATCGTTCGAATAAGAGCCATCAGCGTGAGCCAACACAACTTGTCTGGCTCCGGGATTAATCTGAGCGAAACTTTGCAAAGTAATGATTAGTAGAAGAAATGCTGTTTTTGGGATTTGATTCATAGGTACCAACTTAAAAGATTGTATTATTTTTCTCAAATATATATCTTAAAATTAAGATAATTCTTGGAGTTTACAGATGAAGAAATTAATTGTAGCGATTTTATTTTTTATTGCCTTCAATATGACCCAGTTTGCTCAAGAGCTAGATGCAAATGTAACAATTAACACAGAACAATTGGCAACCTCTTCAAAAGAACGGCTGGATAATTTTGTGAACCAAATTCAAGATTATCTTAATAACAATAAATATACCGGCAAGCCATGGGAAGGGGAAAAGATAAAATGTAATTTCACAATCTTCTTTACCGGTGCCAGCGACGATGTGAATTACACAGCTCAATTAGTTGTAACAAGTCAACGCACGGTTGAGGGTTCAAAGCTTAATTCACTTATGCTTACAATTATGGATAATCAATGGTCATTTCGTTATGAAAATGGGCAAGCGATGTATTTTAATCAAAGTAATTTTGATGGTTTAACAAGCTTTCTTGATTATTATGCTTACATTATCATCGGATTCGATTCCGACTCTTATTACGAGTTGGGCGGAACTGACCTATTTCAAAAAGCTTTAGACATTGCTGTTAAGGGAACATCAAGTAAATACTCAAAAGGCTGGGCTCTTGAAACCGCCGCTTTCAATCGCCGTGCTTTAGTTGATAATTTACTCAATTCAAAGTATCAGCAATTTAGGGCAGATTACTTTAACTATCATTACAATGGATTGGACTTATTAAATAGCAAGGACGCCAAAGACCGTGCCGTTGCTTTGCCAAATATGGTTAATCTGGTCAAGAATCTTGAAAAAGCTAAAGATAAAATTGATTGGCGAAGTACGCTATTAAAGGTTTTCTTTGATGCAAAGGCTGGAGAGATAGCTGAATATTTTAGAGGAAGAGTAGATCCGGCATTGTTTGCAACTTTGAAGAGAATAGATGCTCCACATACATCTAAGTATGATGAAGCATTGAAATAATCAATTTCCCAAAATCGAATCTATTGGATTGACTTCCGGTAGATTCGATATTTTTTATAAATAGTCCCGTTCATAACTTCTGCGCCACGGTTCATCATTGCGTTATCTTCAAGAATCCAGCTAGCCTCGCCAAGTAAAATTCCAACATTTGCCGCACGGTTAACAATTTCCCAATAAAAAACAGCGTCTAAGCCGCGTTTTTGATATTCCGGAATAATTCCAAGAGTGAGCACGCGGGACCAGCTGATTTTTTTCTTTTGTGTAAAAATTTTAAGAAAATTGAATGGAAGCAGTCGTCCGTTAAATGATTTAAAAATTTGGTTGTAATCAAGCATTACTAATGCAAAGCCAACAAGCTGATTATTGATTTCGCCAAATAAAACCAGAGAAGGCTCAACCAGAGGTTTCAAATCCTTCGCCATTGCATCAATTTCATCTTCGGTCATTGGAACGAAGCCCCAATTCTTTTCCCAGGCTTTGTTATAAACAAACTTAACTTTATCCAATTCCTTTTTGAATTCTTTTACATTCATTGCATAAACTTTAAGACCGGAACGTTTTTGCGCGATTTCCGCCACGCGTCTTAATTTTTCCGAACCTACAACTTTTTGGTTTTCAAGTTTGTAAGCGTAAAGGTCCTTAGCTTTTGTAAAACCATAATTATCGCAAAGGTCTAAGTAATAAGTGGGATTGTAAGTCATAAGCAAACGCGGTTCGTCATCAAAGCCTTCAAGCAGCATTCCGTATTCTTCATTAGAAGATGGATTAGCCGGGCCAAGCATTTCATCGCAACCCTTCTTTTTCAACCAGTCGCTAGCAGCATCAAAAAGCATATTCGCTACATTTTGATCGTTGATGCATTCGAAGAATCCCCAGAAGCCGGCTTTATCTTCATGCACTTGATTGTGGAGATCATTCTTAATGGCAGCAATTCTACCAACCATTACACCATCTTTTTCGGCTATAAAAAATTCTGCAGATGCATGTTTATAGAAAGGATGATTCTCTCTGTCCAAAATTCTCATTTTATCAAAAATAAGCGGCGGAACCCAGTAAGGATCGTCTTTATATATGTTCCACGCAAATTTTACGAATGATTTTATTTCTTTTTTAGTATGAATTACTCGAATTGTAACTTGGGACATGCTTTCTCCTTGAAGATAAAAAAAAGTCAAGCACCCATATTTAATGAACGCTTGACTTAACAAGAAAGAGTTTAAATTAAGCCGACTTCTTTACCAGCTTTTTTAAATGTATCTATAATAAATTCCAAATGTTCATCTTCATGAGAAGACATATAACTTGTTCTCATCATCTGTCTGCCTTGTGGAACGCCAGGCGAAATGAATACATTTACAAACACACCATAATCGTAAAGTTTGCGCCACATTTGGAATGCTAGGCCGTCATCGCCAACAATTACAGGAACAATTGCTGTTCTTCCATCAATAATTTTAAATCCAGCCTCGGATAATCCTTTTCTCATCTTATTAGCATTTTGAATCAAACGTTCAACGCGCCATGGTTCAGCTTCTAAAATATCTAACGCTGCTAAAGCGGCAGCAACTGCAGCAGGAGTTGGTGAAGCGCTGAAAATTAGAGCCGGCGAATGATGCTTCAAATAATTAATAACGCGTTCTGGTCCGGCAACATATCCGCCTAAAGAAGCAAAAGTTTTACTGAACGTTCCCATTGTGAGGTCAACTTCTTTCTCTAGATTAAACTCACTAGCTGTTCCTCTTCCACCTTTTCCAATAACGCCAACAGAATGTGCGTCATCAATAAGTGTTCTAGCGTTAAACTTTTTTGCCAATTCAACTAGCTTCGGTAAATCAACAATTTCTCCACCAGTGCTAAAGACGCCATCACTTATAATCAGTTTAGGTGAATCAATTGGAAGTTTTGCTAAAACACGTTCTAAATCAGCCATATCATTGTGTTTGTATCTTTCCAGATTTGCTGTTAGTCCCTTAGCCATAACTTGGCCGGCAACTATACAAGCATGGTTGTCTCTATCCGAAACTACATATTCGTTTCTACCTTGGACTAAAGTTGGAATTATGCCTTGAGCTGATTGATAGCCGGTGCTAAATAAAAGAACTGATTCAGTTCCGAAAAACAGAGCAAGTCTTCTCTCTAATTCTATATGCAAATCGAGTGTGCCGGTTAGATAGCGGGAGCCCGAGCAACCGGTACCATATTTTCGAACTGCTTCTAACGCAGCTTCTTTAACTTTTGGATGGGCTGTAAGTCCTAAATAGTTATTTGAACCAGCCATAACAACTTTTTTACCTTCAATCTGAACAACAGGCCCCTCATTCTCTTCAATTGGTCTGAAATAAGGATAAAAACCAAGTGCCTTTATATCATCAGCGCGAGTGAAATCGATACATTTCTTGAATAAATCCAAAATGCCTCCGGATTATTTTCTAAAATCTATAATTATTTTTGGTGAGTTAGTTCGTTTTACCGAAATTTCGGTTGGGAATATAATCAAAATGGACGAAAATTTACTTATGAACTCTAAAATAATTTCAGTTGTAACTGGTGCATCAGGTTTTGTAGGCAGTCATTTGGTGGATAAACTTCTGGCAGAAGGTCATCATGTTAAATGTATTTTACGTTCTTCAAGCTCCCGCAGATGGCTTGAAGGTAAGCCTGTTGAAATTTCCAACTGCGGATTATTCGATAAAGAAGCTTTGAAGAATGTTTTGAAGGACGCTGATTACATTTATCACGTTGCCGGTGTTGTTAAAGCAAAAAGAGAAGAAGATTATTTTAAGGGAAATGTAGAAAGTACTAGAACTTTGCTTGACGTTGTATCTGAAGTAAACCCAAATTTAAAAAGGTTTGTTGTGACCAGCAGCCAAACTGCATGCGGCCCATCTTTGGATGGGAAACCGTGTACCGAAGAGACAGTCGAACATCCGATTACAACCTACGGAAGAAGCAAATTAGCGCAAGAAAAACTAGCACAATCATATTTTGATAAACTTCCAATTACAATTGTAAGACCTCCGGCAGTTTTTGGAGAACGCGATACCGAAGTCTATCTCATTTTTAAAACTTACAAAGCAGGTTTGTTTACTCTTATCGGATTTGATGATAAGAAGCTAAACCTAATTCATGTTACAGATTTAGTAAATGGAATTTATGAAGCTTCAGTTTCTGCAAATACTGTTGGTAAGAAATACTTTATTGCTTCTGAAGAGTTGTATACTTGGCCTCAGGTTGGAAAATCAATAGGCAAAGCATTGGGAAAGAATGCTTTGACTTTACGACTACCTCATTCATTGGTTTATAGCGTTGCGGCAGTTGCCCAATTCTTTGCTATGTTTAGTTCAAAAGCCGCAACTTTTAATTTAGAAAAAGCACGCGACTTTGTTCAGCCGGGCTGGACTTGTGAAGTTTCTAAAGCGAAAAAGGATTTTGGATATACTCAAAAAGTATCTTTAGAAGAAGGAATAAAGCGTTCTATCGATTGGTACAAAGAAATGAAATGGCTCTGATCAATTTTATTTTTTGAATGGAGAAGGTGACTGTCGCATATGCTACAGTCACCATTCCCAAATCCTTCCATGTTTATTCCAAGTTTAAAATCCTTCAACAAAACATTAATAAATTCACATTCAAGCTCCTTCGAATTTTCATTAGCGATGAAAACTGTTTTTATGCTGCAGGAGGGACTAGTCGTGAGATGATCGATGTGCCAATTTATGACTTTTACTTTTCGCAGGTGACGCTTTAAGCGCTGGCTCAATTTTTTTTGCGCGCTTCCGGAATAATAGTAATATCCTTTTGGAAAAATGTGACCGGCGAATTTCTTGGCTTTAATCTGTATTGGATTCTTTAGATAAAGCTCTAAAAGATAAACTCCGGAATTCTTCTCAGTTGTTTTTAGCACCCTCTTTTATCCAAGTCTTTATTCCGGTTATCTGGTTTTTAGTTAGCGGAGGCCAGCCAACTGGAGGCATTGGCGAAGTTGTCCTACCTTCAATTGCCCAGACAAGTTTACTATTGTCCGGCAATTCCGGAAATACAATAAGAACATTACTAGTAGCTTCAGCATGGTTGTCTAAACTCAATCCTCCAGCAATATCTCTTGAATTGTGACAGCCGGCAGTGTTACACTTTAATTGGAATAGCGGCTGAATATATTCGGCATAACTCACATTGGATGCGGGTATTACTCTTGAATCAATATCATCGTTGGTAAGAGTGTCATCACAAGACACAAATGCAATTCCTGCAATGAAGAGAGCTAATAGCGATTTATAAAAATGTTTCATGTCTACTTTTTTCTTTCAAAGATATTCTTACCGGAACCGGAATTCAATCCTTTTTAGTTGACACTAAAAAATATATTTTGAAGCCTACTTTAGAGGTCCGTATGAAAAAGACAGTATTGATGTTAGCTGTTTTATTATTAATTGCAACAATTTCATTTGCTCAAGATTTACTTCAATCCGGGCCTTTGGTTGGCTACTCAACTATGAGGGAAGTATGTCTTTGGGTTCAAACTAAGAGAGAAGCCAAAGTTAAAATTGGTTACTGGACAATAAACAATCCGGCTAAAAGGAATTTCACAAAAGAAATTCTAACAAATGAGGCATTTGGTTTTTCAACAAAACTAATTTGCTCGAATTTGGAAGAGGGGCAGACTTATAATTATGAATTATTTATTAACGGTAAAAAAATTGTAAGACCTTACGAGCTCAAATTTCGAACACAAAAACTCTGGCAATGGAGAACCGACGCACCCGATTTTTCCTTTGTAATTGGCAGTTGCAACTATGTTAATGAGCCGATGTTTGATAGACCGGGTAAACCTTATGGTGCGAGTCACGAAATATTCAAGAGTATTGTTGAGAAGAAACCGGATTTTATGATTTGGCTTGGCGATAATCTCTATTACCGAGAAGGAGATTGGGATTCTTGGAGCGGAATTATTCATAGAAATACTCACACAAGATCATTGCCGGAATTACAGCCTCTTTGGGGCTCGGTTCATCATTATGCAATTTGGGATGATCACGATTTTGGCCCAAACGATAGTGACCGTGGATTTTGGAATAAAGAAAAAACTCTTGAAGCATTCAAGATGTTTTGGCCGAATCCATCTTCTGGAGTTAACGGAAATCCGGGTATTACTACTTATTTTCAATGGGGCGATGTTGAATTTTTTCTTCTTGATGACAGATATTACAAAACTCCGAATGATAGGACAGATGATAAAAAAGTTATACTTGGCGATGATCAGTTAAACTGGCTGATAGATAATTTGAGCACAAGCAGAGCGCCATTCAAAATTGTTGCTGTTGGTGGCCAGTTTTTAAATCCTAATACTGGAACTGAGAATTTTTCTAGAGCACCAGTTGAAAAGGAAAAAATTCTAAAAGCATTAGAAGCAAATAAAATTGAAGGGGTAATTTTTATTGAGGGAGATATTCATCGAAGCGAAATTTCCAAATTAAATAGAGAAAACTCTTATCCTATTTATGATTTTACTGTTTCTCCGTTTACTGCAGGTCCATCAAAAGTGTACGATAATTCACTTCGTATAGAAAAAACAGCATATGCAGATAGGAATTTCGCAAAGTTCGATGTTATTGGAAAAACAAAAGAGCGAATTCTAAAGTGTACTTTGTTCGATATTAATGGGAAAGAAATTTGGACATACTCAATAAATGAAAATGATTTGAAGTATAAGTAGTAGACTAATATATTTGAAAAAAGTCTGAAGATCATTACTTTTGCAGTAGTTCTTATAAATGATGGGGCTATAGCTCAGTTGGGAGGCGTCCCGAATGAAATTCGGGAAGGTCATCTGAAATTGAGTATAGTGCACAAAAAGTTTTTTGAAATATTGGGGCTATAGCTCAG
>JBHEKZ010000542.1:0-6361 GCA_041859025.1 Melioribacteraceae bacterium
GGCATTTTGAATTCTGGCGATCAAGCTTTGGCTGTAAAAGCTTTACTTCAAAAATATAACTTTCTTGATGCCGAGAGAGTTGGCATTTGGGGCTGGAGCGGCGGCGGTTCGGCAACTCTTAATGCAATGTTCCGCTATCCCGATTTATATAAAACCGGCATGGCTGTGGCAGCTGTGGGACATGAAAAACTTTACGATACGATCTATCAAGAGCGCTATATGGGCTTAATTTCTGTTAACCCTGAAGTTTATGAAGAGGGCTCGCCCGTTACACATGCAAAAAATTTAAAAGGTAATCTATTGATTGTTCATGGAACTGGAGATGATAATGTTCATTATCAAGGCGCAGAGCTTGTGATAAATGAATTAATCAAGCACAATAAACATTTCACAATGATGGCTTATCCAAACCGCTCGCATGGAATTTACGAGGGAGAAGGAACGACGCTTCATTTGTTTACACTGCTGACAAGATACTTGAATGAGAATCTTCCGGCTGGAGGAAGATAAAAATATATACTTTTGACTAAGTGTAGAATAAAAAGGGATTGAGACAACTCTCAATCCCTTTTTTTATACTTGTAAAGGTCTATTTTTCACTTTAGTGAATCAAAAATGAAAATACTTTCTAGAATCACACTGCTTTTTTTTATTGTTACAATTTTATCAGCACAAACCAATGTAAGACAATTATATGCTGATACGACTTACGCTCCAATAAATCCAAATGCTACGACCTCTACAAAAAGATTATTCTCATATCTTTATTCAATTTCAGGAAAATATACGCTGGCCGGTCAGCATCATCAGCCAAGCAACATGTCAACGCGAGGCGACAGTATTTTCACACTAACCGGAAAGTATCCGGCCTTGTGGGGTGGCGATTTTGGTTTTTCAGATGAACGTCATAACACAGATAATATTATTTATAGAAAAGATTTGGTTGCGGAAATAAAAAAACAATTTGCGCGCGGTTCGGTGATAACAATAACATATCACCAAGCAAATCCTGTAATTGGAGAACCTTGTGATTTTAATGGCGGAATTATTTCTTCGCTTTCGGATCAAGAGTGGAATGATTTACTAACGCCGGGAACGGAAGTCTATGAAAAATGGCGCAAACAAATGGATTTGCTGGCAGACTATTTAAAGCAAGTTCGAGATGCAGATATACCGGTTCTTTTTCGACCTTACCATGAAATGAATGGAGACTGGTTCTGGTGGGGAAAGAGAACGGGAGAGAAAGGTTTTTCGCTGCTGTGGAAACAACTTTACGATTATTATACTAACGTTCACCAACTGAATAATCTTATTTGGGTCTGGGGTCCGGACAAGCCTCATCATGGTTTGATTGAATATTATCCGGGTGATGACTTTGTTGATATTGTTTCTTGCGACATTTATCCGCGCCCACTCATCTCGACTGTTTTCGAAAAGGAGTGGTATGATCAATTACTGAAAATAGCTAAGAACAAACCACTGGCAATTGGAGAAAACAGCATTTTCCCAACAGAAAAAGAATTTGAAGATCAGCCTAGATGGATCTGGTTTATGCCTTGGGATTCTATGGTGTTTCAGAATGGTGACGACAGAATCAAGAAAGTATATTCATTAGAAAGAATTCTTACTTCAGATGAATTACCATATTTTTCTGATGGACAAATCAAAACTGACGGCGATATTACCGTTCCCGGTAATTAGGCAAATATCGATTCGCAGATATAGTTTATAATAAGATGCTTCATTCACCGTAATTTTCTAAGAGGTGATTATGAGATACTTTTTAACACTCCTTTTGTTAGCCACGCAACTTTTATCACAACAGTTAAAAATATCCGACAAATATTTACGGCTCTCCGCCAAACAAAATGATCCCCTTTACACTACTTACACCGCGGCAATGGAGCGCTCTCAACTTTATGGAGATAAAGGTTATAAGATGGATTATTACTCCGATCATCTTCCAATAAATTATTCCGGAGATCAGGCCGGAAGATTTTATTGCGTTTGGAAGGTGGATCAGGTTGTGGTTATGAATATTGCCGAGTATTACAGTAAACCGGTTGTTAAGGCATCGTTTCCTGATATGGCAATTCTTAGCCATCAACCCTTTAGGGGAATTGAAGTGCAAGAAACGTTTTTCGTTTATAGTTCTTCAATTGCTTTAGTGAATCTAGTGATAAAAAATGTAGATAAAATAAAACATGATGTTGAGCTTTATCCGATCCTTGAGATCGGAAACGATTCCTTGATGATAAAAGAATTTAATAAAATTAAGAATGCTTATGTTACAGAACATCGTGAATCAAGATATCGATTAATTAGCTCGCTTTACAAAAACGCTCCGTATCCTACGGAAACACGTGATTATTTTGCTGCAAGTTTTTCCCCTTACTCATTCGGCGGTTATCATAATTCCACGGAAGCATTTTATAACACGATTAAAACAGACTTCTATGCTGAGAACAGAAATGATTCGTTAAACAAAAAAAATAGCGGATATGTAAATTTCATTTCTCTGCACGGGAAGTTGCCTTTGAAAGCTGGAGAAGAAATTAATGTCCGGTACATTCGCGGCTGGCAAGATCAAAAAGAAGATTTAGAAAAGCTTTCAAATGAAATTGATAAGTTAAAAACAGAACCGCTGCAAAAATATGTTGATAGCAACGTTAAGCTATTCAGTAAGATTCCCAGAATAAAGTTTAATGCAGAAGACGAAAAACTTGTATACTTAAGTTCCTTTAATCTTGCCCGTGGTAGTTTCTATCCGCCCGCTGAAAAAGCCAATCATAATTTTTATGTTTTTTCCCGTCAGCCGCTCTGGGGCTGGGGACATGGCCATCAAGTATTACACGAATCTTTGAGCATGCTTGCTTATGCTTATCTCGATCCGCAATCGGCGCAAGGTTCGCAAAGAATTTATATTGATCAGCAGAGAAATGATGGTTTAATTGCCTATCGGCATGGTCCTCGTGGTTTGCAAGACTATCCCCACTTTAGCAAGGAACTGAACAAAGATATGTCAACAACTTCAGCGCCATTTTTCAGTTGGATAAACTGGGAGGTATATAAAGTAAGCAAGGACAAAAAATTCCTTTCCGACGCTTACGCAAGCGGTGTTAAGTATTTAAGGTGGTTGATTGATAATCGCGATGTTGATAAAGACGGTTTGTACGAATGGGGACCGTATGGAATAATTGAAAATGTTCGCGACTGGTATAACGCAGTATTTCAAGTTAGCAAAGACCGCCATCTTGATGTTGACAAAGAAGATATTTCCGACGAGCTGGAATGTGTAGATTTAACCTTAATGATGATTAAGGAAATGCGTTCTCTCGCTTCAATGTCGCAAGAGCTTGGCCAAAAGGAAGCCTCACATGCATGGAAGGAAATGGCCAACCTTACAAGCAAATTAGTTAACGAGAAAATGTGGGATGACAGCAGCAAGTTTTATTATTCAATAAACAAGAAAGATCATTCATTCAAATTCTTGACCAGAGATTTACGGCGAATGGAAATAGTCGGATTCCTTGCTCTGTGGGCCGAAGCGGCACCTAAAGATAGAGCCAAACATTTGGTTAAGCATCTCACAAACCCGGAAAAGTTTTGGCGCAAGTATGGAATCCCAACACTTGCCGCAGATGATGTTTGGTACACACCTTATGTAGATTACTGCTGCAAATGGAACGGTCCGGTTTGGCTATTGTGGAATTACATGGTGCTAGACGGTTTGAAAAAATATGGTTACACCAGCTTAGCTAATAAAATTGCCGATAAAATGATGTTTGCTGTTTCTACGCAATTAAAAAAGAATCATAACTTTTGGGAATCTTACAGTCCCGATAATGAAGTTCTCAACTCGCCGCCAAATTATATCTGGGATTCTATTATGGCGCGTGTACTAGTAGAGAAGTACAATAGGTAAAAACATAAATGGACGCGTTAAAAAAGAAAAAAATAATTTCAGGGACGGCAGTTCTAATATCAGCATTCTTTGCAAATGCTTGGGCGTTTTGGGGGATTATTGAAAACTTTCATGAGGGGTGGTATTTCAGAAGGTTCTGGGATAATGTGTTGCTGATGTTCGGTCAGTATTTGTTAATGCCAATTTGGTTTATGCTTCTTGCTTATGTTTCAATAAAGTGGAACAAAATTGGCTCAGCACTTCATTTGCTTTTAGCAGCGGGTGCTTACCTGCTCTTTGGAAAAATGAATGCCGGATTTTTCTTTGTTGTAATTCCACTTATAGCTTTAGCAATTCTATATTGGGTCAATTCACTTAAAAGAAAGAGACTAGCCTATTTCTTGGTTCTTGGATTGCCGTTGATTCAAATAGTTGGAATAGGAACATATTTTTCAATTAGAATACTTAATAGACATGATGATGGCAATTACACGGCTAGACAAATAAAAGGAAATGGGGTAGAATTAATTTGGGCGCCTCAGGGCCCCGGCTGGCCAGATACCGGAACTAGCTGGTATAGGGCAAAAGAAATTTGCTCACATCTAAGCGCTGATGGGCAAACTCTCTCGGATTCAGTTCGCAATTTCTGGCGATTACCAACAGTGGACGAAGCAGTTCGCTCGCAAGTATATCACGGCCAAAATGCCGGAGGAATTTGGAACGTGAAA
Organism: Melioribacteraceae bacterium; assembly: GCA_041859025.1. Taxonomy (GTDB): domain Bacteria; phylum Bacteroidota; class Ignavibacteria; order Ignavibacteriales; family Melioribacteraceae; genus Stygiobacter. Next base: position 4,633 of record JBHEKZ010000542.1, read on the forward strand.
ACACATAGCGCTTTTTATAATACTCAACCGGATAAAGAATCCCCGCTATGGAATATGTACGCTAAAACAATTTATTGGTGGACCGCAGATGAAGTAAGTACTAGAGATGCATATATTGTGGTGTATAACGGAACTGTCTGGCCCCGGAATAAAAAATATTATATGGATTATCTTAACTTTCGCGCAGTTAAAGAAGTAAAGCAAATAAACTAAAACGAGTTTGTTCAAATGAAATTCTCTCGCTCACTTATACTATTGTTAATGTTAAGCGTAAATTGCTTTTCTCAAACAATCTGGATAAAAGATGTAAACAACAAGTTGGTTTCCAAAGCTTCTGTTTCGGTACAAGTAACTTATAAATCCACACAGTTTTTACTTGAAGCCTCTTTAGAGAAATTCTTTACCGCAGTAACCGATACTTTGGGAAAAGTGAAAATTTCCGGAGAGTACAGCAAAGAAGAGTTTTTTGTAGAGACAGTCTCAATTAAAGTTCAGCACAAAGATTTCGAACCGTTTGAAGTAATTACTAAAGAATATTCAAACTCGCCAAGTTTTAACTACATCGTCTATCTTGTCCCTAAAAATTCAAAGGTGAATTTGAGTGGGAAAATAATTGCCAACAAACAAGAAGTGAATGAACTTGACATTTATTCATTATCGGAAATAGCGGAAAAATTGCAAATAAAGGAAGATGAAATCCTTGATCTCATAAAAAAGAAGAAAATTAGGGGCAAAAAGATTGGAGATAAATATTTTGTTAGCGGAGATGAACTTAGAAAATTTTTAGACGAATAAAACATTTATGACTCTTAACCGGAGAATACTACAAATGAAAAAATTTCGAATTGGCATACTCATTTTAATTCTCGCACTTCAACCTTTGGCGGTAGCTCAACAAGGATTAATCCCAAAATTCAGTTTGGAAAAAAATGATCTTTTGCTAACACGCCCAGCCCAGCCAAATCAGTACATGGATAAAATTGGCCAGAAAGCGGCATTACTTGGATTCGAAAGCGGCTCTTTCGAAATGTGGATTTGGCCATGGAAAGTATTAAGAAATTTCGAAATTCAGTTCTTTGTAGGTACAACTACGCAGCCGATTCTTGCTAAAGACATACTTCGCGATATATCGGTAACTCCCGAAGCGACAACACTTACTTATGTTTACGAATCATTCACGGTAAAAGAAATAATTTTTGTTCCTCACAATAAACCAGCCGCAGTAATCTTGCTTGATGTTAACACAACAACACCGCTAACAATTGTCCCCGGTTTCATGCCAGTAATGCAGCCGCAATGGCCTGCTGGAATTGGCGGACAGTATAGCTATTGGGATGATGGAGTTAAAGCTTATGTGATTTCGGAATCTCAGCAGCGCGGATTGTTTCTGTGCGGCTCTCCGGTCGCACAACAAATGGCAGCGCCCCCCGCACACATGTTTGCAGATAATCCAATTCAATTTAAGTTGGATATAAAGCCGGGTGATGCTCAGAATAGTTATATCCCTATCGTAATCGCCGGCTCCCCTATTAAAACAAAGTATGATTCTGTTAAAACTTTATATCATGATTTAGCAGATAATATCGAAAAATATTACAGAGATAATTTTAATTATTATAAGCATCTCAGGGAAAACACAGTAGAAGTTATCACCCCAAATCAAAAGTTAAATCAAGCTTATGAGTATGGAAAAGTTGCTCTTAATAATTTGGTTGTTGATAATGCAGCA
>JBHEKZ010000618.1:0-3910 GCA_041859025.1 Melioribacteraceae bacterium
ATCTTTTCTTCTTCATCTATTTTTGCTGCAATAGGTTTAACCTCGTTGTTAACAAAATCTCGTGTCATATCGCGTAACATTTTTTGTTCTTCAGTAAAAAGAAATTCTTGCATTTTTTATTCTCTGTTATTTTATGATTTGACTTGTCTTTTCGCCAATGTAATTTACAATGTACTCACCACCATCAACCCCAATAACATTACCGGAAATCCAATCTGCTTTTTCATCGCATAAAAGTACGATTGCGCGTGCGACATCTTCCGGTGTAGTTAATCTATTGTGTGGATTTTTTTGTTTAGCGGCACTCATCATTTTGTCGAACATTGGAATTTTGTTTCCGGCAGCTGTATCTGTAACACCGGCCATAATAGAGTTGCATGTAATTTTCATAAATCCAAGTTCAACTGAAAGTTGGCGTATATGAGCTTCGAGAGAAGCTTTTGCTGCAGAAACTGCGCCGTAGTTTGGAATTACAGTATGGGAACCAGCACTCGTAAGCGCAAATATTCTTCCGCCGTGTGCAAATAAATCTCTCTGAATTAATCCTTGAGTCCAGTAAACTAACGAGTGAGCCATTACATCCAGAGTCATATTCATTTGAGATGGAGACAGACAATCGTTAGGATTTTTGGAAATGAATGGTTTTAGTGTACCGAACGCCAAAGAATGTATAAGAACATTTACATGAGGATGTTCTTTAGTAGCAAAGCGTTCTTTAACTTCATCAAGTGTGTCGTTAATTTTAATTTGATCGGCAGCGTTTATATTAAAGAACACGGCTTTCTGCCCAGTTCTTTCAATTTTCTTAACAACTTGTTGAACGGCCGGCATTGTCGCTTGGCGATCTAAATGAATTCCAAAAATGTTATAACCATGTTTAGCAAGTTCAATTGCAGATGCGCCGCCGAAGCCGCTTGAAGCACCCAGAATAAGTGCCCATTTTTTTTCCATTTGTTTTCCTCTTCTAAGAATTGTCGCGCAAACTTACTAAATCAACATTTTATTTCAAACGAATCTAAGATCGTTATGTCGGGAAAAAACGAACCGAATCTTCACCTAAAAGTGCTGTTATTTTAGCAACCAACTCGTCAGTTAATGAAACTTTATTTGCAATCAGAAATTCTCTGTTGGTTCCGTTGTCTTTAAGAGCAACAACAACCTGCAACTTGCCGGGATGTTCTTCCAGAATTTTTTTCAACTCAATCATTTTTTCTTTTGGATGAATTGAAGAATCGATTATGATTCCCAAACTTTTAGAGAGTTTTTGCTTTACCTCGCTTAACGCCATTGCTTCATCTACATGAAGTTTAATAGCATCGCCGCTGCTTTCTAAATTTCCTTTAACAAGTATAGTTGATTCCGGTGCGATTAAATGCTCGCACTTCGAATATACTTTGGAAAACATTAGGCATTCACATGAACCGGAAAAATCATCCAGTTTAAAAAACGCCATGTTATTGCCGCGCTTATCCATTTTAGTTCTGAAATCTGTAACAACTCCAATTGCCCTTACCGGCTCTTTGAAATTGTAAGTTTCTTCTTCGCCGAGATGAACAGATGCAAATGAATAATATTCTGCTTCATATTTTCGCAAAGGATGATCGGTCATATAAAAGCCGAGCACTTCCCTCTCCTTTGCAAGCATGTCTTTTACTTCCCAAGCAGGAACGTTTGGCAGAGTTCTTTTTACATCTTCAAAATTATCATGAGAAGCACCAAACAAACTATCAACAGTTGAATTCTTTGATTCCTGTACTTTGCTGCCAAACTCCAAAGCTTCTTGTATTGCTAAAAAATTCTGCGCGCGCGTACCGCCAAGCGAATCGAAAGCTCCGGCTAATACTAAACCTTCTAGCGCTCGTTTGTTTACAACTCGCGTATCAACGTGCGAGCAAAAATCATAAATATCTAAAAAGTTTCTGCCAAGATTATCGTGAGAATTTTTAATCGCTTCAACCGCGCTAACACCTACATTTTTAATTGCACTCATACCAAAAATGATGGTCTTCTTATTAACGCCAAACTTTACAGTCGGGTAATTAATATCCGGCGGCTGAACTTTAACGCCAAGTTTGCGGCAATCTTCCAGCATTGTAGTTACTTTATCGGAGTCACCATATTCATTGGATAAGTTGGCAGCAAGAAACTCTTCCAGATAATGAGCTTTTAAGTATGCTGTTTGATAAGCAACTATTGAATAAGCAACTGAGTGACTTTTGTTAAATCCGTAATTCGCGAACTTATCAATTACATCAAAAATTTCGGCAGCGATTTTCTTATCTATATTGTTAGCAGCAGCGCCAGTAACAAATTTTTCTTTCTGCTCGGCCATTGCTTTCAAATCTTTTTTACCCATAGCACGACGAAGGATATCTGCTTCGGCAAGAGTCATTCCGGCAACTCTATTTGCAATCTGAATCACTTGTTCTTGATAAACGATTACTCCGTAAGTCTCTTTAAGTATAGATTCAAGAACCGGGTGCAGATATGTTATCTTCTTCTTGCCATGTTTGCATGCAATAAAATCGTCAATGAATTCCATTGGACCCGGACGGTACAATGCGTTCATTGCAGAAAGGTCTAATATGGATGAAGGGCGTAGTTGTTTCAGATACTCGCGCATCGGGCCACTTTCAAACTGAAACACAGCAGTCGTTTGTCCGCGGCTAAAAAGTTCATATGTCTTAACATCATCAACCGGAATGTCATCAATTAGAATATCTTCGCCACGATTTGCTTTTACAAGCTCGATCGTATCTCGAATAATTGAAAGTGTGCGAAGACCAAGAAAGTCCATCTTAAGTAAACCGGCATCTTCTAAGTCTTTCATATTAAACTGAGTTACAACTGCGTTATCATCGCCATAGATTGCAAGTGGAACGTGATCGCTTACAGCACCGGGAGTAATAACAACACCCGCAGCATGTTTTGATGCGTTGCGATTCATTCCTTCAAGTATGCGCGAATATTTAAGCAGCTCAAGCAGCAGCGGATCGGAAGTATTCTTGAGGTCACGTAACTCCGGAACTTCCTCTAGTGCTTGATCGATTGTAAACACGCGTCCAAACTTAGAAGGAATCCATTTTGTAATTTCATTCACTTTTGGAATTGGAATTTTAAGAACACGAGCAACGTCTCGAATAACTGCTTTGGATGATAATCTATTAAAAGTAATAATCTGTGCTACAGAACTTTCGCCATACTTCTCGCGTACATAGGTAATTACTTCCTCGCGTTGATCATCAGCAAAATCCACGTCAATATCGGGCATTGATTTACGAGCCGGGTTCAAAAATCTTTCGAAGAGTAAATCATATTTAAGCGGATCTACGTTTGTTATTCCTAATGCATACGCGACTAAACTGCCGGCCGCGCTTCCTCTTCCTGGACCAACCGGAATTCCTCTGCTCTTGGCGGCATTGATAAAATCTTGCACAACAAGAAAGTATCCCGGGTACTGCATTTCATTAATTACCCGCACTTCATATCTGAATCGATCTTCAATTTCCGGAGTAATGGTTTTAAACCTTTTCTGTAAACCCTCTTCGGCAAGCATCACAAAATAATCATCAAGCGTTTTTGCTTTGGAATCTTTTGGAATTGGAAAATGAGGGAAAAGATGTCCTTCTGTTTTTAGATTTACATTTATCTTCTGTTCGATTTCAAGTGTATTTTCAATTGCTCCTTTGAAATTCTTGAAAATCTTTTTCATCTCATCAGCACTTTTGAAATAGATTTCTTCCGTACCGTAACGAAGGTCCTTGTAATTAACCGTACCTGTTTTATCGCCAAGACATAAAAGAACATTGTGAGGAACTGCGTGTTCTTTTTCTATGTAGTGAATATCGTTGGTGGCGACAAGCTTGATATTCAAATCTCTTGCAAGCTTAGGCATTCCGTCAAGATCGGA
>JBHEKZ010000160.1:0-7806 GCA_041859025.1 Melioribacteraceae bacterium
GGAAGAAGAAAAATCCGAGGTGGTTTTTACAATTCCCTTTGTATATGCGCGGTAGATATACGAGTTGATTTTCTCTTCCCGGTCATGTTTAGCCATTATTGTTCTTCGCAAAATTTCTAATGCGGGATTTTCTCCCGGCAATACAGTAACCTCCGGCAAATTAACCGGAACGGGAGAAAGCTTAATTTCCAAATTGGAATTTGATTCTAAATTGACTTTAACGGTATCAGAAATGTAGCCGATATTGGAAACGATAAGCTGATAAACTCCTTTAGATAGGCGTAGTTCGTAAAGCCCATTTATCGTCGCGGAAGTACCGGAAAGTGTACCAGCAATCCGAACATTTGCATAAGCCAGCCCTTCATGAGTAATTCTGTCTGTAATCTTTCCCTTTAATGCATATTGTTGTGCTAAAAGTTGTGTGGAAAATAAAATCATCATTATCAGAAAACTTCGTTTCATGCAAAAACTCCGTATTATTGGTTGGCCTTAAGCAAGCGAGTATGACAAAAATAGGATAATCCCAAAGCCGGAAAAAGTTTATTTAAATATCATGTCTTAAACGAAAACTTTTTAACGATTGTTTCTGTTTCGAATAAAAAAAGTGGAATAAATGAAAGTAGCTATCACCGGTGCAACCGGTTTAATTGGAAAAAAGTTGGTTCGAAAATTAATTGAGCGCGGTGATGAAGTGCTTGTATTGACTCGTTCCGCAAATTCTGCAAAAAATACTTTCTCACATTCAGTAACTTTTGTTGAATGGAATACAAATTCTGAATCGTGGTACTCTGAACTTATCGGGGTAGATGCTGTTATTCACCTTGCCGGAGAAAATGTTATGGGAAGGAGGTGGAGCGAAACTCATAAAAAGAAAGTTTTGGATAGCCGGGTAAACGGAACGAAAAGTATTGTTGAGGCAATTTCTAGTTTAATTGAAAAACCCAAAACATTTATCTCAGCATCAGCTATTGGAATTTATGGCGATAGAGAAGTTCCGGTAGATGAAAATTCTGAATCGGCTAATGATTTTCTTGCTAACGTTGTTAAATCTTGGGAATACGAAACTGCGAAGGTAGATGAATTTGGAATTCGGCGAGTAAATGTTAGAGTTGGAATTGTTCTAGATGAAAAAGAGGGTGCGCTTGCGCCAATGATTAAGCAATTTAAATATTTTCTTGGCGGATCGATAGGCAGCGGAAAGCAGTGGTTCTCTTGGATTCACGTTGATGATATAGTTGGAATCTTTTTGTTTGCTTTAGATAACCAATCGGTAAGCGGTGCAATAAACGGTACATCGCCTCTTTCCATTAGAATGAAAGATTTTGCCGATACATTGGGAAAGGTAATGCGTCGTCCATCAATATTTTTAGTGCCGGAATTTGTGCTTAGAGTTGTACTGGGTGAGGGCGCCGGAGCTGTCTTAGGCGGAGCTAATGTAATATCTGAAAAGATTAGCAAACTTGGCTACAAGTTTCAATTTGAAAATTTGGAAGCAGCGCTCAAAAACATTTTACGTAAATAAATTATTCAAACCAGCTAACAATTTCGAATGAACCGCAGCCCGGAAAATGGGGCGGATAGGTTGACTGCAATCTTGAATCGTATTTGTAGTTCTTTGCGTATCCGGTTGTCATTGACGATCCGCTTCCGGTTCCTACAGCACCTCTTGTATATTGAACAACACCGCCATACAGCCAGATTGTACCGCGGGGACTTCCGGAATTATAATTTTCGACCGTAAATGAACCTTCTTGAGCAAACAATGCTGCTTCAATTATAACATTTGATTGGTTAGCTGTATTGTCGTCAATAACAATATTTTTTTCGGCAATTAAACCAATCATATCTTGGCTATTTGGATTTGTACGGGGATTCGTGTTGTATTGTATATTATCATCAATCCAGATATTACCTGAACCGGTCAAAGAAGTAGAAGTACCGGAAACACCTACAGAATATTTTCCTTTAACTGTTCCTTTAATATGAACTTCAGCATTTACAATAGAGATAACACCGTTTGGAGTCCAGGAGGAAAGCAGCCGATAATTCCAAGCGGAGGTTGTATTGTATCTGTAGCGTATGCTGTCGCCTCTGAATTCTAAATAAACTTTGCTTTGTCCGGATATTTGAACACCGCCGGCCGCATAACTTTGTACAGTATCTACTCCTGTAGTCGGTATTTGAATTTGAGTGTTGCCTTGTTTTCCACCAAGAAACTTGGGATTGTTCCCATTTAAGGTAAGCGATCCACCATAGGTTACTAATCCGGTGAAGACAGCGTTACCGTTAAAAAGAAGATTACCATTTGTGTGAAAGGGACCGAAAATTGAATCTTTTCCACTCCAATTGATGCCTGAGCCTTCGTTATTTGAAAAATAAGCGTACTTAGAAAACAGACTAGGCTTAACTATTACTTTTGTTCTCTCTTTAAAATACCATTCTTCTTTTGGAGCAAATGCGGAGTGGGGAAGTGAAATGGTAGCAATAGAGACAATTTTTTTTATGTTTTGATATGCGTCAATTGTAGTAAGAGAATCTAATATTGTAACGCCATCATAGTCTATCGTAAATACAGTGTCAACTGCGCCGGCTCTAAAAAATAGTCTGTTGTTAAGAATATTTATTCCTACGGCCGCGGCGGTTTTGCATTTCAAGCCGTAATAGTAAGTAGAGAAATTCTGAGAAGTATCTGTAGCCATTTGAGTAAAATTTCTGCTATAGACCAGAAAGATCATCGTAAATCCCATAACAAGTATAAGAGTAGCCTTGCCGCCCATTTATAATGCCTCCTTATCTCGTAACATAATTTCTAAGTGATAATCTAATCTGCCGCCATAGAGCTCTATTTTGGTAAGAGTAGTCGTTATCGTAAGCTGATGGGTTCTCTACAGCAACATCAATCATAATCTCTTTTATTCCATAGCCTAAGTTCGGCATGGTTGAAGACATCCCAGTCATTATCGCATCATTTGCATCAAAGTAAGTTAGCTTAAACTGGGTTAGTCCAAGATTTGCTGTTGTTCTTGCCGAGTTATTTACTTGTCTATATAGCTTCCGGTCATTCGGATTTGGAGTTGAGGTTAATTCTGAAGTTGTGCCCAAAGAATACTTGACCGTATCAAGAACTCCGTCGCCGTAACTCGAAGTTGTATCAGTAGGCAAATCAGTCAAAAACCAAATAGTAGAAGTATCTGCTCTCAAAATTGATTTTGCTCTATCCGGCATATGAGCATAGTCGGCGGAGTAGCCGATTTTTCTAAAATCGTATTCAATTAGTTTTACAATTTCAACAAGATTTTTTTGTACGACTAATTCGCCGGCATATTTGTAGTTGTTGGCAACGCTTTCGTTGTTGAATCTCTGTAAGGTCATCAACAATAATCCGCCTATTATAACAGAGCCAACTATATCTAAAAGTACTTGTGCGCCCATATCAATCCTTATCTAAAATACCAATAACTAAAAACCGTTGATATTTTTACAGTATCGGTTTTGAGAGTTATAGGGTCTCTAAGCTCTGGACAGTAAACAAATAAACGAAGTCGCTTATGCCAAGTTTTAGTTGTTGTCCCGGTGCTAGGTGCATTTGCAGTTACATAATCAACTTTACAAATGGAGTTGAAAATTATTTTCTTGTTAGTGCCTGTAACTAGTATCGTGTCAAGCTTAGGATTAGTTTTGAAAGCATTATAGTCGTCAAAATCATCAAATGTTTTGGAATTACTACTTGTTTCTCCGGACTCAATACCCAGACTAGCGGCAGCAGTAAGAACAGACGTACTCGTTTGAGCGCCGGTGGTAATCTCATCAAATCTCTGCCCGGTTGCGTCTTCAATTATTGAATTAGCAACAGAAACGGCTAAGATGTTGTAACGGCTTGAGGCCATGGTAGTATTTGTGTGATAAAAATTCCGGTTCGTTGTGAGTATTACAACACTCAAAAGAACCATCGCAAGAATTGTCATCATCATTTGTCCGGTGCCCATCTATAATCCTTACTACTTCTACATAAAAAATAGAGAAAATTAACCTTTGTATCTACGCAATAATCGTGCGAGAAGTTCAATGGTGTTTTTAATCAATTTAGGCCATATTATTGGTAACAAGCAGAATATACCTGTAATTATCGTAGAAAATGTCTCAAATTTTAGCCGCAGATTGTAAAAAGCTAAAGTTGTTATATTTAGATGAGAAAAATACCGGATTACAAATGGATCCAATCAACATTCTAGTTGCAGTTAATTTATTCCTATCTATGAGCGCAAATTTTTCCGGGGCAAAGAAAGGATTAAAAACTTCAATTACTAAGGTAGTAGAAAGACCATCGACCTTTTTGCAGAAGGCCCCGCCAAATATTGCGGCGCTGATATTGGTTGTTACAATTATTGCTGTATTTAACTTTGGAACGTTACCGGATGAATTCAGCGAGAAATTTCAATTATATCGTATAATTGGCTTGCTAATGTTCGTTCTATTTTCTTGGATACAAGTTTTAGCATATAAAACACTTGGTAAAAATTATGCGCAAGATATTGTGATTATGAAAGAACATAATTTGGTTACTGCTGGGGTTTACAGATTTATAAGGCATCCACAGTACGTTAGTCAAATACTGAGCGATCTTGGAGTTGGAATTGCCCTAATGAGTTATTCGGTGCTTCCACTGGTGCTGGTTATAGAAATTCCTTTATTTATTATGCGTGCCGTAATGGAAGAAAAAATGATGCAGAAACATTTCGGCGAAAAATTCGCCGCTTATAAAAAGCAATCCGGCTTTATGATTCCATTTATAGGGTAGACTTAATGAATAGAGGTTTTCTAGCAATATTATTCTTTCTGATTGCATCAATTTCTTTTTCGCAAAGGCTCTATAAAATTTCAGTCGAGACTGAAAATGGGAAAGGCGAACTTTCATATATTGTACGCAATGGACTTGATTATGCATCAGCAAAAGAGCTTTCGCTGATACTTGGAGGTAAAAATTATTTTAATGAGGAAACGGCAAAACTGGAATCGGGCTTTGCTAACTATCTGTTAAAAATTACCGCAAGAAGCCAGTTCGTAATCTTAACGAAGAGAGAGGACAATCAGCCCAAAACTTATCAGATACCACTTTCAACATTGTTTATAAAAGAAGATATTTTCGTTCCTCTGATTTATATGATTGATTATTACAAAACAGTTTCCAGCAAAGAATTGAAATATGACGTCAATTCCAAAAACTTAATTATTGAGAAAGCCGATTCAGTTGATACCAGCTTAGCAGAAGAAGACGTTAAAGAAAAATCAACTGCTGTTTCAGCAAAGAAGCATGATGTTTATGATATTGTTGTAGAAGAAAAAGCAAACGGAACACTAATAACTCTTAAAACTAACAAAGCAATAAGAATTCCACGTAGTTCAATTAACAATGGAATTCTATATGTTTTTTTGTCTAACGCTACTGTCGTTCCCGGGCTTGCCGCTAAGGTTAAGCCATTAGGGCTAGTGAATAAGCTCAAACAGACATTCATAAGCGCAAAGAATGTTCAACTGGAGTTTTCTCTTAACGAAGGTTATTCTCGGACAGAAACATTTTTGGATCCGGAAACAAACAATTTGATGATTACAATTCATAATAAAATGTTTGTTAAGCCCGAAAATGAGGAAATGGATAAATCCAAATGGAATTTTGATTGCGTGGTTATTGATGCCGGGCATGGCGGTAAAGATCCGGGTACAATTGGTGTGTTGGGAACTAGAGAGAAGGATATCAATTTAGCGGTTGCGTTAAAACTTGGTAAGCTAATTGAAAGCAGTCTTGAAGGTGTACGTGTTGTGTACACACGAAAAACAGATGAATTTATTGAACTATATAAACGTGGCAAAATTGCCAACGAAGCTGGAGGAAAACTTTTTATTTCAATTCACTGCAACTCGACTGAATCTAAAGACAATGGCTACAGAGGGTTTGAAGTTTACTTGCTTCGTCCGGGAAGGACAAAAGAAGCAATTAGAATTGCCGAGTTTGAAAACAGTGTTATTAAGTATGAAGAAAATCCGAATAGATATGAAAAACTAACCGACGAAAATTTTATTCTAGTTAGTATGGCTCATTCTCAATATATGCGTTTCTCCGAATCATTTTCGGATTTCCTAAATCAAAATTGGAAACGTGATGTTGATATTCCAACTCTCGGAATAAAACAAGCGGGGTTTTATGTTTTGGTGGGTGCCTCTATGCCAAGCGTTTTAATCGAAAATGGATTCCTATCCAACAGAAAAGATGAAGCTTATCTAAAAAGTACTGCGGGTCAAAACGCAGTAGCAGAGGCAATTTTCAATTCTGTTAAAACTTACAAAGATTTTTATGAAGGGGAGATGGGGAAGTAGCCAAAAGCCTCTTTGCAGTTAAGTGCTGCTTATGCCTAACTTTGCACCACAATATTTATTAGAAAGGTTTTTCGAATGACTAATGCACAAAAATGGATGGCTGCTTTTCTTGGGTTGTTCTTAATTCTTCTCCTTCTTGGTAGATTAACAAAGAAGGATGATGGAATGGAAGCAATGTCTATGCAGATGATGCAGCAAGCACAACAAACTTCGCAAGAAACTGATGGACTGAGTTTGATCCGGCAAACCGGATGTATTACCTGCCATGGTTCGGAATTACAAGGAACAAAAATGGCTCCAGCACTTGCCGGACTTAAAGAATACTGGACGCGCGATAAATTAATTAACTATCTGCGTAATCCTTCTTCGTTTGGTTCCGACAAGCGGTTTGTTGAATATAAATCTAAATTCAAAAATGTTGTTATGCCTTCTTACAATAACATAGATGTAAAAAATCTTGGTAAGATTGCGGATTATTTGCTTACCAAGTAACTTTATTGAGTATTATCTAAAAAGCCGCTTCTCAAAAAGAACGCGGCTTTTTTTATAACTTTTGAATGGAAAAAATCAAGTTATCCGAGAAACTTTGCCGGAGGTTGTATTGAAAAAAATGTTAAGTCTGTTACTCGCATTGGTTTTGTCATTAGAGTTATCGGCGCAGCAAAATTCGATTAGATTGATTGTTCGCGGAGATGATTTGGGAAGCTCTCATTCTGCTAATTCCGCTTTGATAAAATCTTATAATGAAGGAATTGAAAAAACTGTTGAAGTAATGGTTGTTACAGCTTGGTTTCCGGAATCAGTTAAACTACTAAAGGAAAATCCCGGATTGGATGTAGGCGTTCATTTGACAATTACAAGCGAATGGGAGAATGTTAAGTGGCGACCATTAACAAATTGTCCAAGTTTAACCGATACAAACGGATATTTCTTTCCTATGATTTCTCCGAATCCAAATTACCCGGGACAATCGATTAAAGAGAGCAACTGGGATATATTTGAGATTGAAAAGGAATTTCGTGCGCAGATAGAACTGGCGAAGAAAAGCATTCCTTGGGTAAGTCACTTTACTTCTCATATGGGCTGTACGAGAATTTCTGACGATGTTAAAAAAATGACGAAGAGGCTAGCACAGGAGTACGGTATCGATATTGATCTAGAGGAAAGCGGCGTTAAGTCGGTTTATTATGATGGTCCAAGTCAAACTTCCAGCGAGAAAGTGGAGAGTTTTATAAAAATGTTAAATAAACTTGAATCCGGAAACACTTATATGTTTTTAGATCATCCCGGATTGGATAACGATGAATTAAGAGCTGTTTATCACATTGGTTATGAAAATGTTGCACGAGATAGACAAGGTGTAACGGATCTTTTTACAAGTGAAAAGGTTAAGCAAGTAATTAATGAAAGGGGAATTCAACTAATCAGCTACAA
>JBHEKZ010000555.1:0-4532 GCA_041859025.1 Melioribacteraceae bacterium
TTACCGTTAGCTTCTTTTTGATCAAAATAAGTATCATCTCGAAAGTAAAGATGTTCTGCTTCATCATATAAATATTCAGTTGTAAATCTAAATTCCCGTTCCATAAAATCTAAATATTTATTCTTACCTGTAATAGAAGCCAGTTTTGTCCACACAGTTGGACCCATAAAAATGGCATCGCACCAGCTCCACCGGTCAGTGCATCGAGTTACAGAATCGCTCTGAAATTTAAGAGTAATTTTTGATGGGTTACCAATTAGCCAATCAAAATGGCTCTTAAGAGGATTAATCATTTTATTGTCGCCGTATTTCCGAAATAACTCAATGTACAATTGTCCTATGCAATGATCATCAGCATGATAAGTTCTGCTCCCCAATCTCCATTTAACCTTGTTGCCTAAATCAACGAGCCAATTAAAGTACTTATCATCACCGGCAATTTTTGCCCATTCTACCATTCCGGCAAATAGGGCGCCGTTAGTCCAGTCAGTTATATCATAGCACAAAGGTTCTTGCAATTGCCAATCGGCAACACTTTTCAAGACGTTACGAATAGCAGCCTCAGTAAATTTATTTGATGGCTTTAGATTTTTTTTGTCGGTTTTAATTCCAGTAGAGTAGTTTGTGTAATGTTCATAATTGCCATGCATCCACAAAACTCTGGGAGAAATATTTTCTGGAGCAAAACGCACAACATAAGGACGCACGTTATCTTTTAACGAATTATGTGTTAGTTGAATACCGCTCCATGATTTTCCGAAATCACTAGTGGCGTACTTAAAAATTTCGAAAACATCTTTCACCGGTTTCGATAAATATACTGTGGCAGGATTCTGATGATCCAAATATATTCCGCCGGAGTAATGGGGTTCGGGATCCCGCTGCTCTTTTGTCAAATTTAATCTTGGGAAACTCTTTCCTGCGTTGGATATAAGATAATTATCCCATGATCTGCCATTGAATCTGGCATAAAAATATTTATGTAGAGTCTCTTCCGGCAGAAGGGAATATACTAGAACCGGATTTCCGTTAGCTTCAAAAGCTACATCCCAAATCCAAGCTCTTACACCGTTGCCTGTTGTCGAATATACTTGCTGTGCATTATAAACAATGTCTGTTAAATTATTTTGAATTGGTAAATGCTTTGATTCTCCGATTTTTGTCCCATCAGCTTTAAAGAAGTTTCCATTTTTATATTTCATATAGTAAATGCTGTTGAGCGGTTCGTTTCGCGGATGTCCGTCGGTAAAAGCAAAATGTATTTCATCAATACCATTTGAAGCAACTTTCATATATGGCCTAATTAAATCGATGTTTTCTGACTGAACTAAAGTTTCGGCGTTCGACCAAGTTTTTCCAAAATCATCTGTGAATGAAAAGGTTGGCTTATAATTTCCGCCACGCCAGAATAGATAGATCCTATTATTCTCTGCAGAAAGCATAACCGGATTAGTATAACAAAAGCTGCTTTTACCAATTGTGTTGGTAGTTATATCGTCCGCATCTTCCCATTCCGTTATATCCTCCGGATTCTTCGTAGTTCTATGGATAATTTTATTCCCGGGTGTGCTATGTGAAGAATAGAATATCATCAAACGCTTGTCCGGCAGAATTAAAAATGAGGGATTAGCGTGATCGTCTCTGTTGAAATTTGCGTGAAGTATTTTCTCGAATGTCTTTCCAGTCTCTATATTCATAGAAGCTACGACAATATTTCCTTCTCTGGAAACCCATCCGGTAATAATTTGCTTTTGAATCCCTTCTAAATAGATCGAGCGAGGATCGGAAAACCAGCACCAAGCGCCGTCTTCCGTTAATGTTTGATAGTGGCGTGAAGTTAAAAGTGAATCTTGAGCTAGTAATTGAATTGTAACAGGTAGCAAAAAAAATAGCAAATGCAATGAAGATCGAACTGATTTCATGTGAGCTCCGAAAATTCAATAAACATGGTAAAAGGTCTTTGGCAACATAAATAATTCGGAATACTATTTCTTTCTAAAAACTCCTTTTGTAATGTTGAATATATGATTAATGGTGCTTCTAAGAAGTACTGGAAAGAATCATGATGGTAGTTCGCTGTGTAATAGGTATTTCAAAATAATAATTACCGGATAGACTGTGAACAAAGGCGTTTTATCGAATTATTCAGCGTCTTAACTAATAAAAGTTTATTCAGTAAATTTTTATACGCATTATATTGTAAGAGTTTTTAACTAAATATGATTCCGCAACAGCAAAATTTTATAATTAAATACTATAAAAACAGCCGGCATAAGATAGTTCTGGTTGCCATGATGGCGTTTTTTTTACTAGTAGTAGCTATCGCAATTGCGTTTCAGCATTACTATATAATAGATGTAGAGACGGTTCCGCGTTTTACTTTGTCGTGGCACATTCCATTTAATATTTTCTACTTTATGATATGGCTAGCATTTCTTCCGGTGATTCAGTGGAGCGATGCAAATCTGCGTAACAAAAAATCAAAAGTATTGAACGGGTTTTTATTCTATCTACTGCTGCCTTTTGTCTTAGTATTTATTCATCAATTAGTCGCTACGTTGGTGATTAATTCGGTCTTGGATTACATGGATTTCTCATCACTCATTTATCAAAGGATGCTTCGGAATCCGTGGATATGGGAAGATTTTGTAATTTACTTTTTATTACTTGCCGTGATTAGTCTTGATAATTACCAGATGAAAAGTGATAATCATTTACTAAGGGTTTCTCAATTGAATTCACAATTAACGCAAACACATTTGCGTACCCTTAAGAGTCAGCTTCATCCTCATTTTCTGTTTAATACTTTGAATACGCTTTCTACATTGATTTTAAAGCAAGATAATTCCGAGGCTGAGAGAATGTTGTCTCTACTCGAAAAGTTTTTACGAACAACTTTAAGCGAGGAAGAAAAGTCGGAAGTTAGTCTAAATGAAGAGTTGAAGTTTATTCATCATTATCTCGAAATTGAAAAGGTGCGCTTTAAAGACAAGTTGATTGTAGAAGAAAATATTGGATTTGATACGCTGAGCGCAAAAGTGCCGGTCTTTGTACTTCAGCCGCTTGTCGAAAATTCCATCCACCATGCAATTGCGACCAAAACTACGGAAGGAGTTCTTAGAATTGTCTCACGAAGGGAAAATGCTTATCTGATTTTAATTGTTGAAGACAACGGTCCCGGTATAGTGGAATCGAAAAAGAAAAAAAATAAAGATGGTGTCGGACTTAAAATTACTAAAGAAAGGTTACACCAACTTTACGGTGAAAAACAAGAACTACAACTGTGTCAATCTGATCTTGGAGGATTGCGAGTTACAATTCAAATTCCTTTTGTTGAAAATAATAGTCCAGATGAAAGTAAATAGAAAAATATTTTCAGATACCGATGCTGCTTTGATTATGCCCATGCTGCTAGTTCTAACACTTGCGGCATTCGTAAATTCATCACAGTATTTCTTCTTTTTATTTCAAGGAGTAAAAAATTTTGGAAACTATGTCTTAATACTTTTAAGCAAGCTTGTTTACTTTTATTACTTCCTTTTACTAGCGGTTTTGCTCTATTTGATTAATCTGCGTATTAAATTTGCGGTGAAGAAAGTCCTTCTCGGAATTTCCGTTCATATCATACTATTGATTTCATCCTTTTTTATTCATCAGTCTTTAACGCACATTGTAGACAAAGTAATTCTCGGTGAACAATATACGCTTACATATAGAAACGCATTGTTCAACAATCCACTAGCATGGATTGATATTGTAGCTTATATACTGCTGCTGGCAGGAATTCTCCTTCTTGATTCTAAACGTTTAAGTAGAGATAATGAAATTAAATGTGCCCAACTTGAAGTTTTGCTGGCAAAATCGAAGCTCCAAGAACTTCGAGCCAAAATTCATCCTAGGTTTTTATTTAAAACGTTAACTTCTATAAAATCCTTGATCAGCAAAAATCAAAATCGTAAAGCAAACAATATTCTTACTATGCTCAGCGAATTTCTTAGAACTACAGTTTATAGTAATGAAAAAGAAAAAGTGGAATTGGAACAAGAGCTATACTTCTTAAGACTTTACCTCGATATAGAAAAAGAAACATTTGGCGAAGCAATCTCGTTTAATAAAAACGTTTCTGATGATTCACTAAACATACTTGTCCCTAGTTTTTATTTGCAGCCAATTGTTGAAGCCCTGCTATATGAAATTATTAGCGAACCTAATTTTGCATTTGCACTAACAATTGAAACTGATATTTTGAATTATGAACTTCATATGAAACTTAGCTTAAAGTATGGTAGAGAACCTCGTTTGGATGAAAAGATAATTTCTGAGTTGGCTCCTATAAAAGTTGCTCGGGAAAGGTTATCTCAACTATACGATACTAATTACAGATTTGAAATAGCTAGAAATGATAATAATTTGAAGATAATTATTGTGTTTCCAATTATGGAAGAATAAAATGAATCAGGTTCTGATTCGTTGATGGAGAATTAATGTGATTACCAGAGTATTAATAGTAGACGATGAGCCTCATGCAAGAG
>JBHEKZ010000070.1:0-9134 GCA_041859025.1 Melioribacteraceae bacterium
ATTGTAGTATTAGCTGCTTTACTATTCACTAACTTCTCTTATGCAGAAGTGAATAAGACTGAATCAAAAGCCAATACATATGAAGTAATCGAACAAAACAGACTAATTGGATTGGCTTCTGATAATGAAGGCCTAAGAATAAGTTGCGCATTTAATCTTGGAGAAATGAAATCCGAAAAAGCTGTTATTCCGTTAATCAAACTACTGCGCGATGGAACTAGCGAAGAAGAAAGAATTATTGCCGCTTTATCATTAATTAAGATTGGCGATCCGCGAGGGGCATTCTTTGTTGGCAGAACTGCAAAGTATTGCGACTGCGAAAAGCTTCGTTACTTCTGCACAAAATTTTATCAATCTTACTTAAATGCTCAAACAGGCGAAAAACAACAAGAGATTTTCAAAACTTGGGAAGAGTATGCAATTGCAGAATAATTTTACCGGAAAACCGGCTGCAACCAGCCGGTTTTTTATAACAAATTAATTTGCTTACCCAATTCTGCCGAATATAGTTGCAAAGATTTTTTAGAATCCAGGAGATGTTGCCCAATCCAATTTTGTGATTCACTTTCTCCATGTAATAAAACTATTTTAGATGCGCCGGAACGTTTTGCAATAGCAAGTAAATCTTCTCTCTTTGAATGAGAAGGAAAATAAAATCTATTAACATCACAAAGTATTTTCTGCAGTTCCAAGTTTTCATTTAATATCACGCTTTCCCCTTTTTTCGCATTGATGATTTTATATCCGGGAGTTTCAGAATCCATGTATCCTACACTAAAAATTCCAAAAGTGTTTTGTTTTAACCAATACTCCATCAGTCTATATGAAGTTGTTCCCTTCAGCATCATCCCGCTTGAAGCAAGCACAATTCCCGGATTCTTTTTAAAGTGATTTAGGTCCTCAACATCATTCACATTAATTTGAGGAATATTTTTAAGCACTAATTCTTTGTTTCCTCGGTTAACCAAATATCTATGCCGATCATAAATATTCGAAATTTCTCTTCCTATTCCACCAGTATAAATGAAAGATTCTGTAAGCAAATTCCTTTCCATCAGAAGATAAACAGCAGCTAGAATTTCTTGCGTTTTACCAAGGGCGAAAACCGGTATAAGAATTGAACCGCCATTGTTTAGGATTTTGTTTGAAAGTTTAGCAAATCTTTTTGTTTCGCTTGTCCAACTTCCGAGCTTTACAGAATCAGTCGATCCGTATGTTGTTTCGGTTAGTAGTACAGTAGCATTCTCAAATGATGAAGTATCCGCGCTCTGCATTATCATTTGATCCGAGATATTTATATCTCCCGTATAAACTATTTTTTGTCCGGCAATTTCAATTATAATCGACGCTGCACCTAAAATATGTCCGGCATCTGTAAGTGTAACTTTAATTTTTTCGTTAAGCGAGTGACGCAGTCCGCAGATTTCGAATGGTGAATGATATTCTTTATCATGCATTGATCTTACAAGCAAGTCAATTTCCTGATGCGAATAATTTCTCAAATCCTCATCTAGCAAAGTTTCTGCCGCTAAAATATTTGCGGCATTGTGTAGCGTTAATTCAGCAATTTCTTTTGTCTGATAAGTAGAATAAATTATTACATGCGGAAATTCTTGGACCAAAAACGGAAGCGCTCCAATATGGTCTTGATGAGCATGGCTAATTATTGCAAAATCGAGTGGTTCATTTTTAATAAGATCGAAGCGCGGAAGAGATTCCTTTCCCTTTTTGCGTGGGTGTGTTCCACAATCTAAAAGCAGACCAGTCCCAAATATGTTTAGGTAGAAACAATTAGCGCCGATATCATCGGCGCCACCAAGAGGTAAAAATTTAATCATCGAGATTATTTATAAAATTCATACTTGAACTGGGCATGAAATGCCGCTTTTTCAGAATTATCATATCGGGTTTCGTCGTTTTGTAAACCATTCTCTAAATAACTAAAAACAACTCTGTATTGTCTGTTGCCGTCTGAAGTGAACATTCTATCCTCAAGTATATTTTGCATATCATCATATGTTATTATTCTTTTTGTTTGAGGAGTTTCTACTTCGGAAATATTACCTGTTTCATCATATTTGTTTTTAATGGAATATGAATTTGACAAATCCTTAAAGTCCTCTCTTATCAACTTACCCGCTTCATTATAGATAAACCAAATTTCGCGGGCAATATTTCCACTTTTATCGTAGACAGTGGTTGTTTTAGCCGCACCATTTTCGTAAGTATTAACATAACGACCAATTAGTTTTTTATTTTTATCAAAAGTTTCGGATTGAACCAGATTATTATCTGTATCATATTTGAAAACAACACGCATGTTGCCTCTTTTCTTATCGTAGAGTTTTCTTTCAACTTCGTTTCCTTTTTTATCGTACTTAGATTCTTTCTTACCAACAATTACGTTTGCAGAATTACGCGTTTCCATTTTTAAGAGTCGCCCTTTACTATCATACACGAAGATGTAGCGTAGATCGAGCATTTCATCACCAATATAGCGGCTAAGTTCTTTTCTATTTCCATTTTTATCGAACGTTAGCTTTTCTACCAGAGACTTTTTCTGAGGGACTTTTCCTTCAGCATCAAAAAATCCGGCATATCGCAAACGAGTTTTCACTTTGAGTTTTTTTGCTTTTTCTAATTCGCGGGTAGATTGTTCAACAAAATCATTTTTATTGTTTTTGGTATCATCTGCACTTTGAGCAATTGAAACTGAAACAGTTCCAAAAATGAATGACAAAACAAATAAAAAAACAATTTTTACGAATTTGTTGTTCATAAAACTCCTTTCAATTCTATTTTTCTACACGATTTTTTTGATGCCTCTATTTCTATTTGCACAACCACTGCAAGATGTTCAATTTCTTCAACGGTCAACTCTTTTTGAATTTCATCAAACCATTCACGTTCTTCGAAACGAACATGATTATCTAGTAAATTACCAAACTCGTCTAGTACAATTTCAAGTTCTTCACGACCGGCAATTTTGGTTATCAGTTTTTCAATTTCTTCATGTTCTAAAATGATTCGTCGGCAAAGTTCCCTAAGTTTTTCAGTTTTGCTTTCCGATATTGGAATTAAATATTTCTCCTCAAACTGAAAATGCGGCTTAAGCTCTCTTCCCCACATTTTTACTGCATATTCAGCTTTTTCGTCAATTGTTGCCGGCATTCCCTTGTATTGGGGAGAATTCCTTTTACAAATCTGGGCCAGTATTAATGCCTGATGATGGTCCCTCGAAAATTCAACCAATCCGAAATGTCGTTTCATAATACCGGTCTTTTAAGATTATGTTTTTCCCGGTAGAGCTGGCCAATCTCCGCGCCAACAATAAATAAGCAAGCCGAATAATAAACCCAGAACAAAATAGCTATTATCAAAACGAATGCGCCATAGAAAGGATTTGTACGCAAAATGTTGTTTATGTAATACCCAAAACCAAATCTTGCGGCTTCCCAGAAAATAGTTGTCCAAATAGCACTTAAAGCGGCAACCCGCTTACCAAGCTGTTCATAGGGAATTAGGTAATAGAGGGCAAAGAACATAAAAAACATAAGCACCAGAGATGAAAAATAGACTAAACTATTCCAGATTGAACTGATATCAAAACTCTGCAATAGCTCGGTGTTCTTTGTAAGTTCATAAATAATATTTACTGCCGGCAGAATAAAAGTTGAAAGAGACACTAAAAAGACCAGCAGAATAACCATTACTATATCACGAATTAGACCATATATAAATCCACGTTCAACTTTTACATCATAAATTTGATTTAGAATTGTACGGATACTACTGAAAATCCAGGTTGAAGTAAAAATTAAACCTCCAATACCAATATAAAACGCAGAAGTTTTGTATTCGATTACTTCCGGTAAGCGAGAACTGATTAATCTTTTAACATAATTAGCGTAAGCGGGATAAGGGATTGTCTGATCGATTAAGTTATTGATCTGCACTTCTATCACAGCTTGATCGAAAATATTTCCAAGAAGTGAAAAAATAAGCAGAATGAATGGAATCATTCCGAGAAAAAGAGAGAAAGAAATACCGGCGCCGGCAAAAAACAAATTGTGCTGATCCATCCTTCTGAACAAGCCAATGAAGTAATAATCGATAAACTCGAGTATACTTTTCACTGTTGCCAGAGAAACATAAGAAGCTATTTTCTTAAAGATCTTAAACTTTCGCATGCATCTTGGATGAAATTGAATTGTAATACAAATCAATTAGATGAGAAAGTGAAAATCTATATTGATCATTTAGGCTGAGACAATCGCCGCCAGTTTCACCGAGCAGAGCGAATGGAGTAAAACTCTTGCCGGCATTCGCCTCAAATTTTTCTTTGTTATCCGGATTGACTGTAACAATTACACGGGATTGACTTTCCGAGAAAAATGAAAAATCTTCCCTCTTCTTTATTGGCACATGGACCTTTGCGCCAATTGCTTTTTCTTGATCAATAATGCAGCACTCTGCTAAGGCACACAAAACTCCTCCATCGGAGATATCGTGTGCAGATTCTATCAACTCGGATTCGATCAAATGAAGAACTGTTGTATGTAAATCTTTTTCGGCTTGCAAATCAATCTTCGGAATTTCTCCTGTAACCAGATTGTGAACAACTTTCAGATATTCGCTTCCTCCAACTTCTTCATAATCTTCGCCAAGTACATAAATGAGATCGCCGGGATTTTTGAACTGGGCTGTTCTAACATTTTCAACGTCCTCTATTAAACCAACCATACCAATTGTAGGAGTTGGATAAACTGCAGCATCCGGACTTTCGTTATAAAAGCTAACATTACCGCCGGTAACGGGAGTATTAAAAAAGCGGCATGCTTCTCCCATTCCCTCAATAGATTTTTTGAATTGCCAATAATTTTCCGGTTTGTAAGGATTTCCAAAATTCAAACAGTTTGTAATTGCAAGAGGAATTGCCCCTGTACATACTACATTACGTGCCGATTCTGCTACTGCAATTTTTGTCCCTTCTTTCGGATTTAAGTAAACATATCTGCCATTGCAATCGGTTTTTGCCGCGAGAGCTTTGTTGGTTCCTTTTATATAGATTACAGCAGCATCAGATCCGGGACCTACTATTGTATTTGTTCGAACCATGGAATCATATTGTTCGTAAACCCATCGTTTACTTGCAATGTTATGAGATGAAAATATTTTTTCAAAAGAAGTAATAATTGAGTCGGGTTCAGGAATTTTAGAAAGGTCAAACTTACTGGTCTCTTCAAGATACTTAGGTTCTTTAGTTTCACGAATATAAACCGGTGCATTCCCTCCAAGAACTAACTCGATTGGCGGAATTTTGGCATTCTTTTCACCCTCATAATTTATAATTACCTTTTGCTCATCGGTTACAACACCAACAATCTCGCAGTGCAAATCCCACTTTTCAAAAATTTCTTTAACCTTATCTTCGCACCCTTTCTTAGCTATAACCAGCATTCGTTCTTGGCTTTCGGAAAGCATGATTTCATAAGCGCTCATTCCCTCCTCTCTAAGAGGAACTTTGTTAAGATCTATAATCATTCCCGATTCGCCTTTAGCGCTCATTTCGGATGTTGAGCAAGAAATTCCCGCAGCACCCATATCTTGAATTCCAACTACCAAATCTTGCTTAATAATTTCAAGTGTTGCTTCAAGCAGAAGTTTTTCTGTAAACGGATCGCCGGCTTGAACAGAAGGACGTTTGGCTTCCGACTTCTCCGAAATTTCTTCGCTAGCAAATGTTGCACCATGTATTCCATCTCTTCCAGTAGAAGAACCCACTATCATTACCGGATTACCCGCACCTTTTGCTACTGCTGATACTACCTTCCCGGTATCCACCAATCCTATTGCCATAGCATTTACAAGAGGATTTGTTCTGTAGCATTCATCAAAGTAAACTTCACCGGCAACTGTTGGAACGCCGAAGCAATTTCCATAATCACCAATTCCTTTAACCACACCTTCAAATAAATATCGCGTACGTGCATCATCAAGCGATCCAAAACGTAATGAATTAAGACTTGCAATAGGACGAGCACCCATAGTAAAAATATCACGCAAAATTCCGCCAACACCGGTAGCCGCGCCTTGATACGGCTCTACTGCAGAAGGGTGATTGTGGCTTTCAATTTTAAACGCAACAGCTAACCCATCTCCAATATCCACAAGTCCGGCATTTTCCTCACCGGCACCAACCAATAGTCTGCCGCCGCTCCTAGGAAGCGTTTTTAGCAAAGCGATTGAGTTTTTATAGCTGCAATGCTCACTCCACATTACAGAAAAAATTCCAAGTTCTGTAAAAGTAGGCACTCTGCCTAGCCTCTCGCAAATCCATCCATATTCTTCTTCTGTTAATCCATGCTCAAGCGCTAAATTTAGGTTTACTTCGGGTTCTTTCATGTTTCTCTTGTTTTGATTTATGTGGCAAAGATAAGAATTTTTTGATTTGAGCCGGAATACATTTTTACTCATTTCTCGTCTACCAAAAGGACTGATAATTGTAACTATACCCAAACCTTTCTATTTTGCAGCCGTCTTAAATGATGGAGAATAACACCCGTGGATGCTAAAATGACTAGAGATATGAACCATCACAAATATTGGATTTTAGCAGCAATCGTTCTTTTGCTTGCTCTTGTTTCAGCATACCTTTCTTCTTCGTATCAAGAAACTACAATGAACACTACTCGCCCCGAGGCAATTAAAATCGCCAAAGAATTTTTAGCTAAGAAAGAAATTAATACTGATTTGTTTTATAGCGAAGCTTTTATCGACGCTTACATGGTTCAAAACAGATATTTGATTAAAAAATTGGGAGACGAGAAATACTCTGAATTTTTAAGACATGCAGATTTTCCTTTAAGAAGATGGGATGTAATGTTTCATCAAAATTTGAGTAAGGAAATTCCTCAGTACAATTACTTTGTAAGTGTAGGCTCGAATGGTGAGGTTAACGGATTCAAATTTGTTATTCCGGATACCTCCACTCTACCTTCGTTAAATGAAGCAGAAGCACTCAAGCTGGCAAAGAAATTTCTGGCAGATGAACAAAAAATTGATACAACCAAATTTGCTTATAAAGAAAGTAAACAAGATAATTTCAAAAATCGAATCGATTATTTAATAAGGTTCGATAGGTCTGTGCCGGAACTGAATGCTAAAGTCGAAATTCAAGTTTACGTTATTGGAAATCAAATTGGCGGTTTCTACAGATATCTCGAAGTTCCTCAAGAATACAAAGAGTTTTTCAATGCCGGAGAGTATTTATTCGGAACAGTCTCCGCAATATTAGTTGTCTTTTTAATGCTTATAGCTTTTTTCTTCTACTTAAAAAAGTATCATCAAGGCGAAGTTTGGATGAGCGTAGGCAGAAATTTGTTTATCATTTATTTCCTGATGACTTTACTTTCACTTGCTAATTATTGGCCTGGTCTTGGACAAGGATTATCAATAGGTAACTTAGCCTTCTTAAACACAAAAGTAATTCTCGTTCTTACCAACGGTTTGATTGTTTATTTCTTCTTAGCCTTGCTGGTTTTTGCAACTTGGTCCGTTGGAGAATCTTACGCGCGAAGTCTTTGGCCTGAAAAATTACGTGGCATAGACAGTTTTATAAATGCACACATTTTCTCTATTCAATCCGGTTCATCTTTAGGTAAAGGCTGGGTTTTAGGAATTGGCGCATCATTCCTTTATATAGCCGCTGCAATTTTACTAAACCAACCATACGCCAATTTGTTTATCAACACCAGCAGATCGCTAGAAATTTTTACCGGCTTTGCGCCAGCAGCATCGGTGGTGCTTGATTCAATGTCTTCGGCAATGATTGCAAGTATTGTTACGGTATTTTTTGTAATTAACATTTCTTATCAGAGATGGAAAAAGAAATGGTTAAGTATTGTTCTAACCGGAATTGTAACAGTGTTTGCATTTGTTATTTCGGAAACACCTCCATCATTAAATAATTTTACTATTGGTTTAATAAAAGACTTTTTATTTGGATGCCTAATTGCGTATTTATATTTCAAATTCGATCTACTGACTATTGCGAGCATGTTTTTTACTTCTGGAATGATTTCCAGAAGTCTAGCACTTGTTAACACAGATAATTCATTTTATCAGTTCAATTTTCTGCTTATATCTGTTGCGTTTTTGGTGATTCCTATAATCTATATTGTAAGTCGTTTACGCAAAGAAGAGTACGTTCTTGAAAGCTATGGACTGCCTTCGCACATACAAAGAATTTCCGAGCGTGAACGCTTGCGCAAAGAGCTAGAAATTGCAGCCAAAGTTCAACTTTCTTTATTGCCGAAAGAAGAGCCCAAAATTCCCGGTTACGATATTGCCGCCATATCAATACCGGCAATTGAAGCCGGCGGAGATTATTTTGATTTTGTTAAACTAAGCGGAAGCAAACTTGGTGTTGCAATTGGAGATGTTTCAGGCAAAGGAGTTGGTGCCGCAATTTATATGACTCTGACCAAGGGTATTTTGCAAGCGCATGCTGAAGAAGATACTTCCCCTAAAAATGTTTTAGCTAAAGTTAACCGCTTACTTTACAAAACAATCGAGAAGAATTCATTCGTAAGTATGTTTTATGCCATTCTCGATGTTAATCAACATAAAATGATTTACTCTCGCGCCGGGCATAATCCGGGAATTTTAACAAGCCAGCAAAGCGGCGGAACAAAACTTTTACTCAGCAAAGGAATGGCACTCGGATTAGAAGAAGGACACATTTTTTCTTCTACATTAAATGAAGAGGAATTTGGCATCAATCAAGGTGACGTATTTGTTCTTTATACTGATGGTTTTACCGAAGCAATGAATGAACGGAATGACCAATTTGGTGAAGATAAACTAATTAGTTTGATTGAGAAGAATAGAAATCTAAGTTCTAGAGAGCTTATTAATCTTGTAATTAAGGAAGTAGATAAGTTTGTAGATAATTTTCCTCAGCACGACGATATGACTATGGTAGTTGTAAAGCTTATTTAGTTAGAGTTACAAACCTGATAAAATTTTTATAAAGAACTCCCGAGCTGGGAGTTCTTTATAAAAAAACTTATTAATGTAGATTTTTGATTGAATCACTTTCAAATAAATTGCTTCTGATTTCTACAATTCTT
>JBHEKZ010000359.1:0-2981 GCA_041859025.1 Melioribacteraceae bacterium
TGTATCTTGGCACTCACCGCTCTACCATTCCTTAAGCCTGAATCTTTTACCAAATTTAGTCTACTTCTTCTTGAAAAACTTTATTCTTAACATACGAGGAACTCAGTTACTCTCTCCCCCTTGATTATGCAAACTTGAATAAGTAAGTTGCAAATAGTAAAAGACGTTCCACTCTGTAAGTAAACACCGGGGAACCGAAGATTTAGTGTAGAACGAAGAACGTAGAATGCAGATTTAATAAATACTGTTTTTCATAAAACATTTTCGGTAGATATAAGCAGTAAGTCGAAATAGATTTTCTTAAAAATAAAATGCAACAAAAGTCTAATGGTGTAAACCAGCCTTTGATTAATGTACACTAAGAGCCGGTTTGGCATATATTAGAAATGATTCCTATGACAAAAGAGTTGAAAAAACACGGAAAGTGTAGGCTTACAGGATTAAGTGGAAATTATGTTGATTCACACATTATTCCTAGAGCTTTGTCAAAGTTAGACCAACAAGGTATGCCTATGATTCAGTATGGGGAAGGTAAGCATCCAACACGAAGATGGACTAGCTGGTATGATCCTGAGTTGGTAACTGAAGAAGGTGAGAATATTCTTAAAGATTTAGATACGTGGGCTATCAAAGTGCTAAGAGAATTAAAACTTGTATGGAGTGGATGGGGTAACATAACAAATATTGATGAAATTCATGATAAAATTGGTGGTACTCCATATGGCATAAGAAAGGTTTTTATTAAAGATAGAGAAAGGTTTAGAAAATTTTTCTTAAGTATTTTATGGAGATCTGCGTGTACATCATTGCCTGAATTTTCGTGCATTCAAATGCCAGAAGAAGATTTGAGAAAATTAGGGTTGTATCTTTGTGGTAAAGAGAAATTAGACATTTCATTTTATCCTGCAATGCTTACACAGTTATCAACAATTGGAATACCTCATAACCATATACCTATAGCTGACACGAAAAGAATTGAATTAGAAGATTTAACAAGTTACGATATTCCAATATTTAGATTTTACTTTGATGGACTTATTGTTCATTTTCATCGGCATGAAAGTGACAATGGTAGTACTGCAAAATTAGGTAATATGGTTGTCGGCGCCAAAAAGGAACTTATAGTTTCAACAATTGAGTTTAAATATTCATTTCAGGCTACTAATACCTACAATATATTTTCGTCATATAGTAGCTTTATAAAAGAAAAAAACTAAAATGCTTAAATGCGCCTCAACAGCTACTGCTTCTGTCGATGCGGTCTAATTGAGTCGCATTAGGGTTTGGCTTCCCGTAAAAGGCGCGGGGCAAGCTGGTTATCGGCAACACCATTATGTGCAATAATTCACGGGATTTTGACATTACAAATAAATCATGACAAGAGTACTCATACTATAGAATTTCTTAATAAATATTAATTTCACTTTAGGAGCAAATACAATGAAAAAAAGTAAATATTTTGTAATTGCCTCATTCATTCCCCTAACAATTATCTTGACATCCTGCAATAACCAAAGCGTATGTGACCTGACTGATGCTCAAAAAAAGTTGATTTCAAGCGAAATTGAAACCATAGTAAAAGACTTTTTTAATCCAAATACACTTAGCTATGAAACTCATACTGGATTAAGAGCTAACCAAGAAGGTTATGTAATGGGCGGAGAAGGAAAAATACTTTTCACTGATTATTCTACCTACAATAAAAGTATGAAATCAAATTTTGCCGGTATTGAAAAATTTACTGATAATAAAATTCTCGCAATTTATGTCTATGTCTTGGCCAAAGATGCCGCAACCTGTACAACTGAATTTACAGGTAAATTTTTAACAACGGCTGGTGATACCGTCATAAATAACGGGTGCTGGACATTTGTATTTAAAAAATTTGAGAACAACTGGAAAGTAATACAAGAAAACGGTACTCATTTAAGAAAGTAAAAACTAAGACTATATAACACGGTGCAAGTAGCGACCATACCTTAAAGCGTATTATAAAGTTGCACCTAACTAGTGCGCCCCGATAAAAAGCATCGGGGTAAACTATTTCGTATTACTTTAGCCGTAGTATTCTTATAACCACTCTATTTATTTCCACTTCTCAATCTGTTATTTTATAGGAAATAATAAACCTAAAATGTATTTGAAGAAAGTATCAGCGAACATTGAGAGAAGTTATTAAGCAAAACTCGAAAGGGATAAAATGAGTCAATCAATTCCGGCATACAACAAAGCGCAGACCGAAAGTGAAAAAGAAATCTGCGATAGATTATTGGAAATAATTAACCGGATGCTTCCGGCGGCCGAGAGTAAAATATGGCACGCGCACCCCGTCTGGTTTTTGGATGGCAATCCTATTGTAGGATACAGCAAAGTTAAAGCCGGTATCCGCTTAATGTTTTGGAGCGGCGCAAGTTTTGATGAAGAAGATTTACAGCCCGGCAGCGGAAAATTTAAGGACGCTTCAATTCTTTATACTTCCGTAAAACAAATTAAGGTAAGTAATCTAAAACGGTGGCTTAATAAAGCGGAAACAATTCAATGGGATTACAAGAATGTTGTGAAGCGGAAAGGAAAGCTGGAGCGGCTAAAATAGATATATTAAATACAGTAGTTGAATAAGTAAGAACATAATAATATGCTGCACCCATAAATAGATTCCCCCATGCAAAGGGATATTTGATATAAACAAAAAGAAATAACGCTATCATAAAATGATAAACATACCTGTCAGAAATATTAACTCAATCCCGGGCAATAAACATAAATCGGATAAATTCAGGATTAGAACTGTTCATGATCTCCAGAAAGAGCAGAAATTAATACAGGAAACGCACAGGCACGATTATTATTTTATACTAGCTTTGATTAAGGGGAGTGGAAAACACACTGTAGATTTTATTACCTACGACATAACGGATAATTCCTTTTTTCTAACGCGGCCCGGACAGGTGCACCAGCTATCGTTAAAAGAAGGAAGTACC
>JBHEKZ010000565.1:0-5258 GCA_041859025.1 Melioribacteraceae bacterium
GTAATAATAGGATTGATGTTGAAACCGAAATAATTGCGGCAGCAGTATAAACTATAAAGCCCGGTAAGATCAAAATGCCAATTATAATATGGAAGACAAACAGCATTATCAATGGTGAGTCAATAGTCCCGGTAAAGTACACTAGAAGCATTAATTCAACTAGATCAAGAATTATCATTATCAAAGAAGTATGGAGGCAATTAAATTTGTTTGGATCGCATCCAACTCTTAAACGAAAGGCATGAATGATTGCATTATATAAGAATATTGTTGCCGCAACAATTGCAATGGCATACAATTGAATGGGTGTTAGTCGAAATTTGAGCAGATATTCTCCGACTACAACAAAGTTTATTAAGATTAGCAGCGCAAGATACCGTAATCTTATAAACCACAAATTCCTGACTCTAATAGCTCTCCAAAACTCGCCGTAATGGTACGCCCAATCCGGAACAAGAGAAAGCATATCTATCTCAATTGAATGAATATACAATTCAAACTAAGTTCAATATAGTGTAAGTGATAAAAAAAGTAAATCTATTTGATTGGAAGGACTATCTGAAATTCTGTACCAGGACGAGTTTTGCTGCCTATGCGGGAAGGGCTATTTACATTTATTATACCTCTATGGCTTTTAACAATCTTTTTTATTGTGTAAAGACCTGTGCCGGTACCTTCTATATCTTTAACATTAGAAGCTCTATAATACTCTTCAAATATTTTCGGCATATCATCTGATGGAATACCTACACCATCATCGTAAATGGAAGCAGTAAGGTTAATCCCCTCCTTCATTATTTCGATTCTTATGTTTCCATTTTCTTGGGTGTATTTAACGGCATTACTTACTAGATTGGAAAATGCTAAACTCAGCAGAACTTTATCGCCTTCGAGTTCATATTTATCATTAGAATTGAATACTATTTTAATTTTCTTTCTTTCTGCTAACGGCCTAATCTTCAAAATAACTTCTTCAATTAAGAGTGATAAAGAAATTGTTTCGAGCTCAAGTTTGCTTATTAAGCGAAACTGAGAAAACCGGAGAATTGAATTTATTGAACTAATCGATTCAGCCAACCTTTCTTTAGAGCGAGT
Organism: Melioribacteraceae bacterium; assembly: GCA_041859025.1. GTDB lineage: Bacteria > Bacteroidota > Ignavibacteria > Ignavibacteriales > Melioribacteraceae > Stygiobacter. The sequence goes on from JBHEKZ010000565.1 coordinate 1,096, forward strand.
AAGTTTTGCTAGTGCTGGTTCACTCACTTCACCAACAAATTTTCCAAGAACTAAATCAAGATTTGAAGAAGCTGCCGCAATCGGAGATTTTAATTCATGCACTACTGCCATCAAGTACTTCTGCTTTGATATTTCAGCATCATTCACTTCTTTTAATGCTCTTCTCAATTGCGATTCTCTACTATAAATTTCGGCTACTATTCGACTTGTAAGCTTAATACTCATCAATATTGCAAATGAAAAAAGAGTGAGAAACCCGATTACAAAGTTGGCAGACTTATAAAGCTTAAACGGATATAATCCGTTTAGTGATTGGTGCTGAATGAAATCAAAATATTCTAAAGCGCTAAATAATGACAAGAATAGAATTAGAATCGAAGCTATTATATACATGAACTTTTCCGGTAAGATCATACTGCCAATTATCATGTGAAATATGTACAGAAGAAATATCGGAGCTTCAACTCCTCCGGAAAAGTAGATTAATATACTTAGAAACAATAAATCCAAGATGATTTGATAAAGAGAATAAAGATGAGCTCGATCTGCTACTGTATTGGAACGCTTTGAATTCTGTTGGAAGTATAAATTATAGACTGCTATAAGCATCGTAGTTGCAGCATAAGAATAGAACTGAAGACTAGTTATTCCAATACCGAAGACATATTTCAACGTAACTACGAACGAAATTAGCGCAGCGACAGCATACCACCTTAGTTTAATAAACCAAAGATTGTATCTGTTGATCGATTCGTTATGCTCGTTATTTCCTTTAAGTAAATCTAGAAATAGATTCATTTGAAAATTCTATTTGTTTTCATCCAATATATAGTAAAACGTACCTATTTCTATTAGTCTTAATTTTACTATTTCCTATAATAAAAGGGCTCGATAAACCGAGCCCAATTTAGCAGCTATGCAATATATCTTCCACGTTTTACATAGTGAGTATGTAGTAATTTATGAGATTTGTGTCCGCATGGACCATCAGTCAAAAATTCTTCATACAATCTAACTACGTTAGGATTATCGTGAGCTTTTCGCATTTCGAGCGATTCATCTTCAGCATAAATTGCTTCGGCACGTTTCTTACGAATTTCGGGAGTTGTAGGAATTGGTTGACCGCCGCCGCCTAAACAACCGCCCGGACAAGCCATGAACTCTATGAAATGGCACTCGGAGAATTTTCCGCCAGCTTTTATGTCATCCATAATTTTCTTTGCATTTGCGGTTCCATGTGCGATTGCAACTTTTAGCGTAACACCTTTCAGCCAATCCCAATTTGGAACCAAATGTTTTATGACAGCTGGAACCGGTCCAAATTTCTCACCAAGAGGCAATTCAACATATTTAATTCCATCAAAACCTCGAACAGGAAGAACGTTAGCATTTGCAAACGCATCTTCAGCTTTATTCCCGGTAATAAATTCATAAATAGACCGAATGGCAGCTTCCATTACACCACCGGTCGCACCAAAAATCAAACCAGCACCAGAAGCCTCTCCAAATGGAGAATCAAAATCACTCTTTGGCATTTCTGGTAAATTGATTCCCCCTTCCTTAATCATCTTTGCTAACTCACGTGTTGTTAAACCATAATCAACATCTTTGAATCCGCTGTCATCCATTTCCGGTCTATTACACTCAAACTTCTTAGCTGAACAAGGCATTACTGCGACAGAAATTATGTCTTCCGGTTTAACACCGGCTTTTTCTGCATAAAAAGTTTTTATCAATGCACCGAACATTTGCTGCGGCGATTTCGCTGTAGATAAATTATCGATGTACTCTGGATAGTAATGTTCTAAGAATTTAACCCAGCCGGGTGAACACGATGTAAACTGAGGCAAAGCAACCGGTTCTTTTTGAACAATAGCCTTGTATAGACGCAGAACTAATTCTGTTCCTTCTTCAAAGATTGTTAAATCTGCAGTTGTATTAGTATCGAATACTTTATCGAATCCGATTCTTCTTAAAGCTGTGTTTAATTCTTTAGTAAGCGAATGACCGGCTTCCATTCCAAACTCTTCGCAAATTGCTGCGCGTGGCGATGGAGCGGTCTGGATTACAACATGTTTCTTTGGATCATCAATTGCAGCCCAAATTTCATCAGATGGATCGTTTGCACGAAGCGCTGCAGTAGGACAACGGTTAATACATTGGCCGCAGTTAATACAAATTACATCAAGCAAAGGTTTATCCAAGAAAGTACTTATGCGTGTATTGTGTCCCCTTTCAACAGCTTCAAGAACACCTACTTCTTGTAAATCTATGCAAGTTCTAACACAACGTTTGCACAGTACGCATTTGCTCATATCGCGAATTACAGAGTAAGACGATTCATCAATTTCGTAGCGAGGCTCATCAACATGACCGAAAGTATAGCTATCAACTCCATATTCTTTTGCCAGATTTTGCAATTCGCATTTTCCGTTTCTGAAGCATGAATAGCATTCGCCATAATGCTCGCTTAACATCAAATCTATTATATGTCTGCGAGCTTTACGTACTGTTGGTGTTGAAGTTTTTATTTTGATTGGCGATGTGATTGGATAAGCGCAAGATGCTTGAAGTGTTCTCATGCCTTCAACTTCTACAACACAAACACGACATACACCGGCAACACATAAATCTTCGTGATGGCAAAGTGTAGGAACAGAAATCCCATTCATTTTGCATGCATCAAGAATTGTTGTTCCTAACGGAACAGTAACTTTCTTTTCGTTTATTTCAATTGAGATTGTTCCACCAATGAAAGAAGGATCAACCGGTTTCTCAATAACGAGCGGCTTCTGGCTAACGGGAGCTCTGCGATTATCTTTACTTTCCATGATTACCTCCGTTATTGAAAATTTCTTCTTTGAAGTTTTCTAAAATTGATAAAAATGAATTTGGGCTCGATTGTCCCAATCCGCATTTTGAAGCAACTTGCATTGTCTTGCCAAGCTCTTTCAGCTTATTCATGTATCCGAATGTGTATTCGTTCTTCTCGATCATTTCAACACCTTCAAGCAGCTTAACATTTCCTATTCGGCAAGGTGTACATTGTCCGCAAGATTCTTCAACAAAGAATTCCATAAAATTCTTAAGGATGTGAAGCATGTTTCTGCTTTCATTAAATATCATTATTGAACCGCCGGTAGCCGCATCTTCGTAGCCTAATGCTCTGTCAAATTGCTCTTTCGGAATACAAAATCCGGAAGCACCGCCGACTTGAACAGCTTTTGTGTTTTTAGCGCCAACTAGTTCCAGCAATTCCGAGATTTTAGTTCCCCAAGGCAATTCATAAACGCCCGGTTTTTCGCAATCTCCGCTTACTGAGAACAATTTTGAACCTGTTGATTTATCTGTACCATGTTTACAATACCAGGCACCGCCTTTAAGCACAATGTGTGATACTGCAGCAAAAGTTTCTACATTATTAACTGTAGTTGGTTTGCCCATAAATCCAGTGTTAACCGGATAAGGTGGACGATTGCGAGCTTCGCCGCGGTTTCCTTCAAGTGATTCTATTAAAGCAGTTTCTTCTCCGCATACATAAGCACCACTTCCTAAACGAATTGCGATATCAAAATCAAACCCTTCTTTACCTGCGATATTTTTACCAAGTAAATTTTCCTTTCTCATCATCTCAAGATAATCTTCAAGCGACTTGAGCATGTATTCATATTCGCCGCGTAAGTACACTATACCAAGCTTAGCGCCAATAACATAACCCGCAATTACCATTCCATCAAATACTAACTCCGGGTACTCCAGCATTAGAACTCTATCTTTAAAAGTTCCCGGTTCTCCTTCATCGGCATTACATACAACATATTTTTCATCTGCAGCAGCGGCTGCAACAAGTGTCCATTTTGTAGCAGTTGGAAATCCTGCGCCGCCTCTTCCTTTTAATTTAGATTCGCGTAGTTCAAATAAAATATCTTCCCGTTTTATAGAAACTGCTTTCTTAATTGCATCACCTTTTGTATAAGGTGAGAATATGACTGCACCTTCTCTTTTTAGTTTTTCCATTCGTCGCCTCACTTGATCTCGTTCAAAATTTGAATAGCTATTTCGGGAGAGACTTTAGGATATACTCTTTCGTTAACCAACAGTGCCGGACCTTGATCACACATTCCGAGACAGTTAACATATTCAAGTGTAATTCTGTTATCCTT
>JBHEKZ010000071.1:0-4409 GCA_041859025.1 Melioribacteraceae bacterium
AAAAAGAATAATTACCTTAAAAATATTCCATTCTTCTTTTATACGGCTACATATACGGATCCAAAAGACGAAGTCTTTGCTCTTAGTTTAGGTGCTGATAGGTATGTTATTAAACCGCAAGAGCCTGATGCTTTTTTGGAAATCGTGAAGGAAGTTTTACATAATGCTGAGAGAAAGGAATATGCTGCCATTGAAACGGCGGATATGCCGGAAGAAGTTATGCTTAAGGAGTATAATATAACTCTAATACGCAAACTGGAAGACAAAATGCGCCAGACTGAAGAGAACGAAAAGAAATTAAAGGAATATGTTAAGGAACTGGAAGATAGTTTGCGGGAAAGAAAGAAAGCTGAAAAAGAAATTAAAAAACTAAACGAGGAACTGGAAATTAGAGTAGAGGAGAGAACGGCTCAGCTAAAAACTATTAATCAAGAATTAGAAGCATTCAGCTATTCTGTTTCTCACGATCTCCGGGCCCCGTTACGCGCTCTAAATGGATTTGCCAAAATTCTGTTGGAAGATCACTCGGATTCGTTAAACTCTGATGCTGCCGGACTTCTGAATTCGATAATTACAAACGCCAAAAAGATGAGCCAATTGATTGATGATTTGCTGTCGTTTTCGCGTCTTATTAGACAGGAAATAAAATATTCGGAAGTTGATATGTACTCTATGGCAAAATCTGTATTTCAAGAACTAATAACTGGTCGAGATAGTCAAAAAATAGAATTCCAACTGCTTAATATTCCCAAAGCATTTAGCGATCCGTCAATGATTCGGCAAGTATGGATTAACATTATTAGCAACGCTATCAAATTTTCTTCACTAAGGGAAAAGCAAATTATTGAGATCGGTTTCAGGCAAGAGGTAAACGAGTCTATCTACTATGTGAAAGATAACGGTGTTGGATTCGATATGTCGTATACTGGTAAACTGTTCTCTGTTTTCCAGAGGCTTCATTCGGTTAAGGATTTTGAAGGCACCGGAGTGGGATTGGCCATAGTACAAAGAATTATTCACCGCCAGAATGGTAGAGTTTGGGCTGAAGGAAAAGTTGACGAAGGCGCAACATTTTATTTTTCTATACCTAACAAAAGGAGTTAATAATGTTTGATAAAATTGTAGATATTCTGCTTATTGAAGACAATCCTAATGACGTTGAGCTTACTCTTAGAGCACTTAAGAAAAACAATATTGCCAATAACATTCATGTTATTATGGATGGTGAAGAAGCGATTGAGTATTTTTTTGCAAACGGAAGGTATACCGGAAGAGATACCAAGCTGCGTCCCAAACTGGTCATTCTCGATCTAAAACTTCCAAAGGTAGACGGGCTGGAAATACTCAGTAAAATTAAATCTGACGAAAAAACAAAAAGTATTCCGATTGTTATACTTACCTCCTCGAAAGAAGAGAGTGATTTAATTGCAAGCTACAAACTAGGAGCAAATAGTTTTATAGTAAAACCGGTTGATTTTGATAAGTTTACATCAACTGTGAAGGAACTAGGAATGTATTGGCTGCTTTTGAATGAATTGCCTGGTAATTAGATAAAGAAGCAGTCGCTTATTACTTTTAATTAAATCCAACAAACAAGTAATTTTAGTTGGGTTATATTATTTAAGAACATCAGTTACTGTTATTGCCCATTAGGGGAAATAAATTGTATGCAAGAAAGTAGGGATAATCATATGGCAGTAGAATTAAAAATCTTGATGGTAGAAGACTTCCCGGCAGACGCCGAATTTAATATTAGAGAAATTAAAAAAGGGGGTCTGAACTTTGTTTATACTATAGTTGAATCAAAAGAGGACTACATAAAAGCTCTCCACGAATTCAACCCCGATATTATTCTTTCGGATTACTCCCTGCCTCAATTCGACGGAATGAAAGCTTTAGCACTCAAACACGCACTTTCTCCATTGACCCCTTTTATACTTGTTACCGGCTCGCTTAACGAAGAGACGGCAGTTGCCGCAATGAAGGCTGGTGCCGACGACTACATAATCAAAGAAAATATTACAAGACTTGTTCCGGCAATAAAATCGGCTATTGAAAAAAAAGGAAATCTAAAAGAAAAGGAATCTGCACTTAAAGCTCTGAAAGAAAGCGAAGAGCGCTACCGTCTAATATTGGAAAATAGCATTGATGCAATCTTGTTGACTACACCGGATGGCAGAACACTGTCTGCTAACCGTGCGGCATGCGAAATGTTCGGTATGTCCGAACAAGAAATCATTTCTTTAGGCAGAGCCGGGATTGTAGATATAACAGATCCAAATTTGCCGAAACTATTGGAAGAGCGAGCCATAACGGGTAGAGCCAAAGGAGAACTTACTTTTATTAGGAAAGATAAATCCAAATTTACCGCTGAAATTTCTGCCTCTGTTTTTCACGATAGCAATAGTGAGCTTAGAACAAGTATGATTATTAGAGACATTTCGGATAGAAAACTTGCTGAAAGAGCTATAAGAAAATCGGAAATGGAATTTCGTTCAGTTTGGGAAAATTCTCCCAGCGGAATGCGTATATCTGATGAAAACGGTATCCTATTTAAGGTAAATGCTTCCTTTTGCAAAATATTTGGTAAAACAAAAGATGAATTGGAGGGCAAACCGATTTCGGTAATTTATTCTCCGGAAGAAAGGGAATATATTAAAGAGCAGTACCAGATTAAGTTTCAGGATAAAACTGTTAAAACAAATTTTGTGCAAGAACTTGTTATCTGGAATGGAAAAAAAATCTTGGTTCATGTAGCTAATTCGTTTTTGGAAATTGAAAATGAAAAATTATTGCTTCTTGGTGTTTTTACAGACATTACAGAAAGAAAACTAGCTGAAAGGGCGCTCCTTGAAAGCGAAGAGCGTTTCCGAAGTATTTATGAAAACGCTACAATTGGAATTTACCGTACAAATCCCGAAGGTGAAATTGAAATGGCAAATCCGGCGTTAATAAAAATGCTCGGTTTTGAATCTTTCGAAGAACTTTCTAAGCGAAATCTTAATACTGAAGGATTTGGTGTAAATTATCCCCGTTCAGATTTCCAATCTCAGGTTAACAGAAGTGGAATTGAAAAAGGAATAGAATCAGCCTGGCATAAAAAAGATGGATCAATAATCTATGTAAGGGAAAGCGCTAGAATTGTGTATGACAGAGATGACAACCCGGTTTATTATGATGGAATTGTTGAAGATATAACAGAGCGTAAAAATGCTGAAAAAGAAATTAGACTTTTGGCACATTCTATTGCCAGTATCAACGAATGTGTTTCAATAACGGATATACATGATGAAATAATTTTTGTGAATGATGCTTTTCTTTCAACGTATGGTTATTCCAAAGAAGAATTGCTTGGAAAAAACATTAATGTTTTACGACCTCCGGCAGTAACATTAGAAATCGGCGACAGCATACTATATCAAACTATAGATTCCGGATGGAAGGGGGAGGTAATAAACAGAAGAAAGGATGGAACGTTATTCCCGGTTTTCCTTTCTACTTCTGTTATAAAAGACAATAAGGGAAACCCTATTGCTTTAATTGGTGTTGCAACAGATATAACAGAACTTAAACGTACTCACGCAGAATTAATTGAAGCTAAGGATAAAGCGGAAAAATCTGATCAACTTAAATCCGAGTTCCTGGCGCAAATGTCTCATGAAATTCGCTCACCGTTAAATGTTGTAATGAGCATGGCCGGACTAATTAAAGAAGATTTCCCTGTAGAACTTAGCGATGAGTTCCAGCAATATTTCAAAGGTATTGAAACTGCTGGGAAGAGAATTATTAGAACTATAGACTTAATCCTAAACGCAGCCGAGATGCAGGTTGGAACTTATGATCCATTATTCAAGCAAATTGATTTGGTGGAAGAAATTATTTACGATATTCAAAGAGAATATACATCAGTTGCTAATGAAAAGGGATTAGACCTTCTTATTGAATGCAATGTTAAATCGCCAGTTATATTCGGAGATCAATACAGCATTAACCAAATCTTTACAAATTTGGTTGATAACGCAATTAAATATACAAGAGAGGGAAAAATCCGGCTGGTAATTGATGAAGTAGAAGAGAAATCAATTTGTGTATCAGTCGAAGATTCCGGAATTGGAATCTCTCCGGAATTTATGAAGAGTATGTATCAACCTTTTACTCAAGAAGAACATGGATACTCGCGCAGATTTGAAGGGAATGGGCTTGGTCTGGCTGTAGTAAAGAGATTTTGCGAGTTAAATAAGGCGGAAATTAAAGTGCATTCTGTTAAAGGGGAAGGAAGCAAATTTTCAGTTACTTTTAAAACCGCCGCATTGTAATTTATGATTTACGGTTACTAAGGATACAATTATTGTTTTAAGATGTAATTGAGAGGAAGAACAAAAATGAACAATAAACCATTAATTCTAATT
>JBHEKZ010000113.1:0-28869 GCA_041859025.1 Melioribacteraceae bacterium
AAAATGCATCCGAATACTGCAAATAAGAATTAATTTTTGTGTAATTATTTTTCGTGCTCAACGAACTTAATGAAAGTTGCTCGCCAAATGATGTAACGAAACTTGGCAGCTTAATGTCAGCCGAAAACTTTATAAGTTTGACTGAAGCTCCAAAGTTTAGCTCGGATGTTTCGGAAAGTTTATAAACCAAATCACCTTTAAGCTCGTTTTCTCCTTCACGAGATTTATTTAAGAAAATGGGATTAAGCAAAGAATCTCTCTGCGCGGAATCATAATCGGTAAAGTTTCTTCCAAGAGTAATATTAAAGAAACCCTTTCCAAACAAATGACGGAATGAAACGCCGGTTACATAGGTATTCTGATCGCTCCCTAGAATTCTTGAGTTATCGTATCTATCCTCTGAGGTTTCGTTATTAAACTTTACATTATCGAATGCGCCAATGAACAAATAGGAGATTCTATTCTTAGCATCTATATTGTAAGTAAACTTAGTAAGCGCATCATAGTATTGAGGCACAAAATTGAAACCGGCGGCATTGAAAATAAAATCGAGGTAACTTCTTCTAACTGAAAAAATGATATTTCCCTTTTCTCCAATTGGACCTTCAAGATTTAATCCAAACTGTGAGGCAGAAATTGTTCCTTTTCCACCCAACTTATCTTTTCTTCCTTCACGAAGATCAATAGTTAACACAGAAGAAAGTTTGTCGCCGTACAGCGAAGAAAATCCTCCTGTGGAAAAAGAAGTTTCGCGAACAAAATCTAGGTTAACAAAACTTAACGGTCCGCCGGTAGCTCCTTGACTTCCAAAGTGATTAATATTTGGAACTACAAAGCCATCAACAACATACAGATTTTCGGATGGCGCTCCTCCTCTAACAATTAAATCGTTTCTACCCGCGCTGGCTTGTGCAACACCGGGCAATACCGATAGAGCCCTGACCACGTCTTCAAAACCTCCGGGTGCGCGACGTATTTCCTCGTAGCTAAATGAAGCAATACTTCCTATCTCACTCGGATCTTTCGAAAAGAAATCAGAGCGAACGGTTATTCCCTCAAATTCGATAACTGCTTGCGTAAGGTTTATCAATAACTCTGCTGGTTTTGCGCTGTTAACAATTACATCCGGTTTTACAACAGTATTGTAGCCAACCGAACTTATACGAACTTGATAACTTCCAACATCAACATTGTTTATCGAAAAATTTCCATCTAAATCGGTCGCACTTCCAAAGGTTGTTCCTACTACAAGTACATTAACTCCTGGAATTGGTTCTTTGGTTGTTTCATCTACAACTTTACCAATGATTTTACCCCTTGCTGATTGGCCAATTATAAATATTGATGAAAAAAATGTGAGAGCAAGTATGAGTTTAAGATTTTTCATTTCCCTTCTATATTTTTGTTTTGAAAGCTAAACACCGGTCGCTCCTAAATAGTTTCTCCAAATGTAACAAATGCAAAAGAAGCTTTTTCGCATAAATTTATTATATTCGTTTTAGTTGAAAGAGAATTTTTGCATGAGCAACGACACAAAGGATTATTCGATATTAAGCCAGTTTTGCAATGGATCGAGAAATTTAGCATTCATTGTAAAGCTTCCCAATTCCTCATCAGAAACATTCGTTTCTGAATCAATCTTTAGCATAACTGGTTATACTCAAGAGGAAATTAAACAGCTTCCTGAAAATCATTATTCGTTAATTCATGAAGAAGATTCATCTGAAGTAAAACGGGCACTTATCGAGTTTGAAAGCAATCCGCTGAAAAGCAGTACAGAATTATCTTATAGAATTGTATCGAAAAACGGCGACCTTGTTTGGATAAAAGACAATATTCATCTTGAAAGGAAAAACGATCAGGTTATTCTCAGAAATAGTACTTTAGTAGACATTACCGAAGTAAAGAAAAACGAGTCCGTGCTACAGACTATGTATAACTCTCTTAAAGAGTTGAATGTCCAGAAAGATAAATTCATTTCAATAATATCGCACGATCTGCGCGCGCCGTTCACAACGCTTCTTGGTTTTTCAGAAATATTATTAAACGAAGAAGACATTTCGGAAGATGAACGTAATGAATATTTGCGATATATCTACGACGCTTCAAAATCTCAGCTAAATCTTATCAATTGCCTGCTTGACTGGAGCCGACTGCAAACCGGCCGTATTAAAGTTGAACCGGTTAGGTTAAACGTAAAACAAATTATTTCAACTGCAATTGCCCAATACACCGGAGAGGCAGTAAGAAAAAACATAGATGTAAAAATTGATATTGCTTCAGACCTTTCAATAAATGCCGACGAAAGATTAATAGGCCAGGCTATTCTACATTTAGTTAGCAACGCAATTAAGTTCACTCCTGAAGGAAAAGATGTACACATTAGTGCCAGCCGTTTTAAAGAAGGACTAATTGAAGTAGTAGTGAGAGATGAAGGACTAGGAATTTCAGAGGAAAATCAGTCAAAACTATTTAGAATTGATCAGAAGTTTTCACTCCAAGGAACCGATGGCGAAAAAGGAAGCGGATTAGGTTTAACATTAGTAAAAGAGATTATTGAAAAGCATAACGGACAAGTTTGGTTTTATTCGCAAGTTGGAGAAGGAAGCGAATTTCATTTCACTGTTCCCGAGGCAAAAAACTTGATATTACTGGTTGAAGATGATCATTCAACTAGAGAATTATATAAAAAAATGATTGAGCATACTTTAACCAATTTCGAAGTCCGCTTCGCAGAAAATGGCTATGAAGCAATAAATATTTACCGCGATCTGTTACCTACGCTGGTTATTACCGATCACGACATGCCATTAATGAACGGGATTCAACTCGTGGAAGCCATTCATAAAAAAGAAACTAATAAAGCTTTCCCGATTATTGTTATTTCTGCTAAGTTAACGGATGAACTCTCGAAAAAATATTTAAAACTTGGCGTTGAAAAACTTCTTTCAAAACCCGTAGAGCAGAAAATTCTTGTTGAATCAATACGAGAATGCTTATACTAACTTCCTTTTTAATTTATTGTACAGGTTAAATTATGCTTCCGGATATAATTGAAAAGAAGTGGGTCGCTTTTTATACTAAACCACGTCAAGAATTCAAAGCACAGCAAAAAATTCAAAGCCTCAATATCGAATGCTATCTGCCTACAATTATTACCTTACGGCAGTGGAGCGATAGGAAGAAAAAAATTCAAGTTCCCCTTTTTAACGGTTATGTGTTTGCCAAAGTAGATGAGAAAGAAAGGCTTACTGCAGTACAGCAGGATTCGATTGTTAAGGTCATCAGTTTTGCCGGGAAGCCATCATATATACCAGAATGGCAAATTGAAAGCTTAAAAAAGATACTTCTTGAGACACCTGACATTTTTGTAACAAACGGACTGGAAGTCGGGCAGCATGTAAAAATAACCGAAGGTCCATTTGCCGGCGTTGACGGTTGTATCAAAGAGATGAACAAAGAAAAATGGCTTTGTGTATCAATAGAACTACTCAACAGAACGGTTTCTGTAAAATTATCTCTGGATAGCGTAATCAAAATTATTCAGAACTAATCTTTCCCCTTCTGTTTATTTTTAATAAATTGAAATGGAATAAAGACCAGCCCTATTATGCTTGATCAAAAAGATTTAAATGAATTATTAATTGGAGACGACTTTACTCTTTTCTTAGTTGTGAATAAGAGCGAAGTTAAAACCAGCAAGAATGGTAAATCTTTCTTGAACCTGGAGCTTAGAGACCGCACGTTAACGCTCCCCGCAAAAGTCTGGGATAATGTCGAATCATCCTATCTGAAACTGCGAGAAGGAAGCATAGCAAAAGTTGCTGGAATCATAGAAGAGTTTAACGGTGCCCCTCAAATTAAAATTGATAAGTGGCGCGTTGCAACAAGTGAGGATGATGTTTCGGCGGAAGATTTCCTTCCAAAATCGCGCCGCCCACTTGCCGAAATGACTGACGAATTTGATTCAGTTATTAACTCGATTAGCAACCATTTTCTGCGTCGTTTACTTCAAAATATTTTTACAGAAGACAATCTCAGAAAATATACAAGGACTCCAGCCGGAAAAGGTTGGCATCACGCTTATATTCACGGTCTACTTGAACACACACTTGAAATAGTACGCATTTGTGATTTAATGTGTTCAATTCATAAAGAAATAAACAGAGATCTGTTAATAAGCGGCGCATTGCTTCATGATTTTGGTAAAACCGAAGAACTTACATATGAGACATCATTTGATTATTCCGATAAAGGAAAACTTCTGGGTCACATTATGATTGGCGCCATGGCAGTAGAAAAGGCTGCCTCTGCAATAGAAAATTTTCCAATAGAGTTGAAGGAAAGACTTATACACTTAGTATTAAGTCATCAGGGAAAATTGGAATATGCTTCTCCGGTGGAGCCAAAAACACTTGAGGCAATTGTACTATATCAAGCAGACGAATTGAGTGCCAAAACAAATGCTTACAAATCGGCAATAGAAGCCGAGAAAAACAAGAACAGCAAGTGGACTAAGTATCTACCGCTTGCAAACACTTCCTTAATGATAACGGAAGAATTTACAAAGGACTGAAACTAAACTCTCAATAAAAAGAGGAACCGCAGTATGAAACAAATCTCTAAAGCACTGTTAGCAATTTTCCTCGTACTAATAATATTTTCGCCAAAAGTTTATTCCCAATCGGTAGATAAGCTAATGGATGAAGTAGATGAATACTACAAACAATTTAATAATGAAAAAGCTCTGGAAGTTTTAAAGAAAGCAGAAAAGACCGAACCAAATAACTTTGAAGTAATTTGGCGCATGTCTCGTACGCTTGTTGATATAGCAGAGAAAATGCCAACAAGCACAAGTCAACAAGAAGATGCACAGATTACCACATATCAGAAAGCATTAGAGTATGCCGAGAAAGCTGTAAAAACCAATGGGACTAGTTCAATAGGTTTTCTTCGCCGTGCAATTGCTAATGGAAAGATTGCTTTATTCAAAGGTGTTTTTTCTGTTGCCGGGATCGTTAACAGTGTACGAGCAGATGCAGAAAAAGCAATTCAATTAAATAATGGCGGCAACTTTATTCAAGCAGTTGCCCATTATGTTTTAGGACGCACACATGCAAAGACAAGTGAAAAATGGAAGCCAGCTCGTTCTGTTCTAGGATTAGGATGGGCTGATAACGAAATAGCAATTTCAGAATTTAAGAAAGCAATTCAGCTTTACCCAAACTATGTTATGTTCTATGTTGATTATGCTAATTCTCTTATTCGCGAAGACGATTATAAAACTGCACGCGAAATGCTGAATAAAGCTCTTAAAGCCCCAATCGCTCATCAAGATGATGAGAAGCGTTTAGCTGAAGCAAAGAAAACATTAAATGATATCAAAGACGAATAACTAAAATTAGAACGCAGATTGATTTTCATTTTTTATAAATCTTAATCGATCTGCGTTCATTCTTCAAAATGACATATGCAATTCAAAGAGCAATTCCTCAAAAAACTTTCTTCTGCTAAAAAACTAGTTTTCTTTACCGGTGCAGGCATTTCCGCTGAAAGCGGAATAGCTACTTTTCGCGGCGCTGATGGAATATGGAATAAAATGAAGCCGGAAGAACTTGCAAGTTTTAACGCTTTCATCAAAAACCCGAATCTTGTCTGGGAATGGTATCAGCACAGAAGAGATATAATCCACAAAGTTGAACCAAATGCCGCACATTTAGCTATTGCTGAACTGGAAAAATATTTTGATGTAACTATTGTTACGCAGAACGTGGATAATCTTCACAAACGCGCCGGATCTTCAACAATTTATGAACTCCATGGAAACATCGAAAGAAATTACTGTGTTGATTGCGGCACCTACGTTTCCGACAATCATCCGTTTGAAGGAAACGAAGCCCCAAGCTGTAAAAAATGCGGCGGGCTCATTCGTCCGGATGTAGTTTGGTTTGGAGAGAATCTTCCGCAAGATCAATTTAGCGCTGGAGAAAATGCGGCGGAATGGAGCGACATTTGTTTTGTAGTTGGGACAAGTGCGGTTGTATATCCGGCCGCTTACATACCGCAAAGCGCAAAGCAAGCCGGCTCATATTTGGTAGAAATTAATATTGAACCGACCGAGCTAAGTCGCTTTGTAAATTATTCAATTTTCGGGAAGGCCGGAGAAATTCTTCCAAAAATTCTTGAAATTGTGAGAAAGAACAACGAGTAGTTTATTATTATTTCATTCTTAAGATAATCAAGTAAAACAATATTATCTTTGAACCAATAATTCACTTGTTATTTCGGTTCGGAGTTAATGTTTAATACTTTCTCTTTTCTGCTATTAATCACATCAGTTAACCTCTTTTCACAAACAAATACAGCAATAAAAAAGACAATAGATTCTCTTCAAACCGTTTATAGCAAACAAATTTCACAAAAAGACAGTCTGAATGCTTGTTCTACTTCGTATGTAATTGCAAAGCTATATGATAACAACAGTGAAAAAGAGAAATGTATAAGTGAACTAAAAAGCTGTTTGTTGCTTTCCCAAGCAATTAAAGACTACATGATGATTGGCAGAATTTCAAATTATCTTGCTTCGGTTAACAGCGAAATGGGTAACCGAAATGAAGCCATCAAACTTTATAATCAATCTTATTTGGCATTTGAGAAAAAAGATGCAAAGCCTAAAATGGCTGCTGTCTTAATGAATATCGGAACCGAGTATGTATCTCTCGGCAATTACAAAAAAGCAATTGAGACCGAATTGAATGCGATTAAACTGAAAGAACAATCAAAAGACAGTTCTAACATTGCTTATTATTATTTATCACTAGCCGAGCTTTTCTTTTCTGTAAAGGACTATGCTAAATGGGAAGAATATTTGTTATTCGCAGAAAAACTTTCCATGAATCCCAATTATTCAAGCTTTATTACACAGGCAAAAATTGCTAATGAACTTGGCGAATACCATAGACGTAAAAATAATTTTAATAAGGCTGTTGAGTATTATAATAAACTCTATGAAATGAGTGTTAAGGAAGGTTATGAGAATGGAATTTCTTCAGCACTGAAAAATCTTGTTCCTATTTACATTAGCAAAGGTGATTACAAGAGCGCGGAGAAGACAACAAGAAGATCTTTGGCAATAGATAGAAAAATAAATCGAATTACAGGAATAATTTCTAACCTGATACAACTAGGCGTGCTAAACAGAGTTTTGGGTAATTATTCAGCGTCGCTAAATTATCTTCGTGAAGGATTAGCTTTAGCTACAAAACACAACAATTCAGAAGAGCACCTAAAAGCACTTGAAGAACTGTATCTAGTTAATAAAAATATAGGCCACTCGGCAGAAGCCCTGAAATTTTATGAACAATACAACACAAAGCTTGACTCGGTAATGGGAATAGAAACGCAGAAACAGATTGCGGAAATTGAAAGAAAATATGAAACAGAAAAGAAACAAGTAAGAATTAATTTATTGAATAAGGAAAATGAGCTCCAGAAAATAGAGCTGGCTAATCAGAAGATAATTATTGGAGCAATTGTTCTATTTGCTTCACTTTCAGCTCTGCTTGGATTTCTGTTTTATAAACAAAGCAGAACAAAAATGGAGCTTAACCGGCTCCAAGCAGAACACAAAATGCTTCGCTCGCAAATGAATCCTCATTTTATTTTCAATTCGTTGATGGCTATTCAGAATTTTCTATTTAAGAATGATGCCGCTAAAACAGCTGATTATCTTTCAGAATTTGCATCACTAATGAGATTAATCCTTGCCGGTTCCAGAAGCGACAAAATTACTCTTGCCGATGAAATTACAATAACGGAACATTATTTAAGCCTTCAAAAGATGCGGTTTAACAGCAAGTTTGATTATGAAATCAAAACAGATGAGCAATTGGATGTTAAATCGATAACCATTCCTCCAATGCTTATACAGCCATTTGTGGAGAACGCTGTAGAGCATGGTGTTAGAACTTTGGAAGATGGGAATGGAAAAATATCAGTCTCATTCGAACAAAAAGAAGGCGCTCTGCAAATACAAATTGGAGACAATGGGAGAGGAATTGGAAACAACTCTACTGAAAAGAGGCAAGAACATGTTTCTTATGCAACTCAAATAACAAAAGAACGAATAGCTGCAATCGAAAAAATGAATAAAGCAAAGATCGAAATGGAAATAATTGATCTAAGCAAAAAAGAAGGAGGACAAGGAACCTCCGTGAAATTTGTTTTTCCTAATTCTCTAATAACTTCCGGAAAAGTGTAAAATGATTAAGGCAATTATTGTTGATGATGAGCAAAACGCAAGAGAAGCAGTTTCTATAATTATAGAAAATAATTTTCAGAGTATTAAAATACTGGCACAGGCTGATTCTGTTAAATCAGCGGTTGAATTTATAAAGAAAAACAAACCAGAGCTGCTTTTTTTAGATATTGACTTACCCGATGGAACCAGCTTCGACATTCTACGATTGATTGATTACTCGAAAATGAAAATAATATTCATTACTGCGTTTCATGATTATGCGATACAAGCGATTAAGTTTAGTGCTTTCGATTATATTTTGAAGCCATTAAAACCAAGTGAGTTGATTGCTACGATAAACCGCGTTATTGAAGAATCCCTAGAATCTAATTACACGGAAAAATTTGACGCAATCTTTTCGAACTTTAACTCTGCTCATCCCGAACTAAAGAAAATTGTATTAAAAACATCCGACAAAATTCATGTAGTGAACATTAATGATATTATTCACTGCAAAGCAGAAAACACATATACAACTTTTTTCTTGTTAAACGGCAAAAAAATAATTGTGTCAAAACCAATAAAAAAATATGAAGAAATGCTTTCAGAGCACGGATTCATGCGTGTGCATCAATCACACCTTATCAATCTGAATTACATTCAGCACCTTAACAAACAAGAAGGTGGTATCTTGGTGATGAGCGACAACTCGCAAATACCGGTTTCTAATCAGCAAAAGCAGGCGCTAATAAAATATTTTGAGTCTCTTTAATTCTTTACCGGGTTAAATTCTGTTTCAGACTCGCCTAATTCAAATTCAACATGGTCGGATTCTAATCCTTCCAAATTCTAATTCTGCCTGGAATTAAATTTCTTGCAGAAAAATATAACTAAACAGAGGAGCAACAATGAAAAACACAATTCTTTCAATCATCGCAATTCTTTTTTTAGCAGTAGGAATTTCTAGCGCACAAGGTATTAAAGTTGGTGGCGGCCTTTCTTATGGAAACGAAATCAATAGCATCGGCTTACGTGCTGACGGAGTTTATTCAATCAACAAAGACATCTCGGTAGGACTTACCGGCACATACTATTTACCAAAGAACGACTTATCATGGTTTGTAGTGGATGCAAATGCTCAGTACAATTTTGTAAAAGAATCCGATTTAACAGTGTATGCATTAGCCGGACTAAATATGACTATGTGGAATCTTTCTATAGACATGGGAATGTTTGGTAAAATTGAAACTAGCGGAACTGATACTGGTGTTAACCTTGGTGCTGGCGCTCGCAAGAAAATGGGAAAATTCGAATTACTTGGCGAAGTTAAATATGTAGCTAGCGGTGCAGGATTTTTCTCTTTAGGCGCTGGAATTCTTTTCCCGATTAACTAAGAGGGTAAAACCGGCATTTGTGAATTAATAAAGTTATTCACTTTGCCGGTTTTTTATTTATGGAGACAACTAATGAAACTTTTCAAACCTTTCCTATTCCTTGCTTTAATTCTAACAACAATTAGCTGTAAAAAAGAAACTCCAACCGATTCACAAGCCACCACCGATGCCGAAGTAAAAATTTCCGAGCTTGCAAAACCAGTTGATGACGAACTAAGAACAAATTTAACGATAGTCGATACTACATCCTTCACAATGCAAATTCCCTCTTCATTGGTTTCATCAAAAAAATTAAAAGTTAACGATGTACTTGTTGATAAACCATCTACTGTTGCGCGTTATGGTTTCCTGAGAAAAATCACAAGCATTCAGCAATCGGGCAACCAATCAACAATAATTACTTCTCAGGCAACTCTTAAAGAAGTTATTGAAAAAGGAAGCATTAGTATTAAAAAATACTCACTCGGAAAACACAATCTTGCTTCAATCCAATTAATCGATGGCGCTAAGTTGATAAATAACCCGGCACTTAATAAGAATAACATGATAGGCATAAACTGGGATTACGAAAAGGACATCTATTCTTCGGGAAGTAACAAAGTTTCAATTAAAGGAAATATTACTTTCAACTTCGATCTCAATTTTGACTTATCTGTTAATTTTTTTGAACTGGAATCTTTCAAAACCTCGCTGGAAGTTAATCAGGCTGTTTCAATGAACTTCAAGTCTAACTTCTCTAAAGATTTGGCTAATGTAAAAATTCCATTTGCAAAAGCATTTTTTAATCCTATAACATTTACAGTTGGAATTATTCCAGTAGTGATTGTGCCGGAAATTACTTTATATCTTGGCGCAGATGGCAGCATTTCCGCAAATACAGAATCGTGGTTCAAAGAAGCATTTACCGGCGAGTATGGAATTAAATACATAGAAGATAAAGGATGGAGTACAATAAACGCAGATAATTTCACTCTGGAAAAAGAACTACCTAAAATTGCCGGTGCCGGTAAGTTTTCTGCTTATGTTGGTCCGCAGGCTAGCCTTAAGTTGTACGGTGTTGCCGGTCCATATTTAACGTTTGACGGTTATACGGAAATTGAAAGCAAACTTAGCAACACTAAATTAACCTACGATTACTCTATCGGCTTTAGATGCAACGCGGGAGTTCAAGTAGAACTCTTTGGCTGGGAATTATTGAACACATACAAAGAAGTTTTTAGCAAAGAACTTTTCAGGTATAACAGCGATGCCGGAAGCACCGAAGATAGCTTTAGACTTACAAATCCTACTAACGATCAAACGTATGTAGCCGGAGATTTTATAAATCTCACTACTTTTTATAACGGAACAAGACCAACCTCGGTTAAGTTTTTTGTTGACGGTGTAGAAAAATTCAGTGATTCTTTTGAGCCATTCGAATACACTCTAAATACTTCTTCTTTAAGCGAAGGTGAACATACGATTAAAGCTATGGCTGTTTATGCTTCAAAATCATTTGAAGCAACAGCAAAAATAAAATTAGTAAAACCAACATGGACAAAAATTGATATTAGCAATCTAGTAGGCACTTCTGATATAATTCACAGAATATACTTCGTTAATGATAATCTTGGTTTTGCCGTTGGTGGTGGAATTAATCACTCGTTAATTCTAAAAACAATTGATGGCGGAAATACTTGGACAAAAGCACTCTCCTTAACCACTTACGAAGACACCGAGATAACTGATATTGCTTACGTTAACTCCGGAGAAATTTACGCAGTCCGGGGAGATAATCTTTTCCTATCCAAAAACAACGGCAGCAGCTGGGAAATATTCATACCTCAAGGTGAGATCAATTCCCGAATTGGCGGCACAAAGATAGCTCTTACTTCTGAAGGCTTGATTGTTACGGGATATGCTTCTATGTATATCAAAGCAGCATCTGCAAGCGGAGATAAATGGATTGAAACTTATCCCGGCGGCGGCGAAAACTCAATTGATATTGGAGATGCAATTGCCGTATCATATCTAAACAATAAAAAAATAGTTGTGCTTGACGGGAAAGATTTAAACTCCGTTTACACTCCCCGCCCGCATCAAGTTTTAATAAGTAACGATGGCGGTTATGTTTGGAAAAATATTTCCCTAAACATTCCTTTTGAATGGGAGCCAAGAGATATGTCTTTTGGAGATGAAAAGAATGGCTGGATTGTTGGACACTGCAAAACTAACGACCGCGGATTTGTTCTTAAAACCACAAATGGTGGAGAAAGCTGGAGTGTACTTCATAATCCAAACGATGAAAAATATTTCCCTCTCAACGCAGTAAGTTTTCTTGATTTTCAAAATGGTTTTGCCGCCGGAACGTTGGTAGATATAAACCAAGGAAGTATAAATTGGAACCAAGGAGTTCTAAGTTCTAACACTAGCGGTACAAGTTGGGCTAACACTTCACTTAAGAATTACAATCCAAACGGATCGATCCAGACTCTATTCTTCTTGAGTAAAACAAAGGGATGGGCTGCCGGCTCGCATCAAACTCTTTACAAATACGGTTCAAAGTAATTGGAGAAACAATGAATAGATTATTATTAACTCTAGCGGCTTTTCTTTTTCTAGCTGTCAATATAAATGCTCAATTAGGACTTGATAAGTTGAAAAAGAAAATTCAGAAAGAAGCGGAAAAACGTGTAGAAAAAAACGTTGACAAAGGAATTGATAAAGCCTTTGACAAAGCAGAGGAAGAAGCTGCAAAAGCGGTAACAAGTGACGGAGAAAAATCACAAGAAGCAGCTTCAGAAAAAACGAACACACAAAAATCCGGTAAAGTAAAAGTTGCAGCAGAAACAGCAACCGAACAAGAAGGTGCTGTGCCTCAAGAAGCAAAACAGCTAAATGTTGTTTGGAACAAATTTGATTTTGTACCGGGCGATATTGTGATTTTTGAAGATGACCTAAAGGATGAGCAAAATGGAGAATTTCCTTCTAAATGGGATTTAGCAAAAGGCACTATTGAAAATGCCAATGTTGATGGTGAAAACGTAATTATGTTCAAAGAATGCAATATTAACGGAGGCGGAGGAATTGTTCCTTTAATTAAAAACTCTAACGAAGACTATTTGCCGGATGAATTTACAATCGAGTTTGATGCTTACTACGAAAAATATGGGCACACATACCGAATTCTTTTAGCCGATGCTAAAAACCAGAAAAGGCTTGATAAAGAAATGGATTTTATTAATAAGTACATTCGGTTCAATCAAAACTCCGCTGATGGCAAAAATATTAGCACAAGTTTTTATCCCGGCTTTACAAGTGCAGACACAAAAAACAATCCGGGCTGGAGACATATTTCAATCTCTTTCAACAAACGTGCGCTTAAAGCATACATTGATGATGCCAGAGTGTTAAACGTTCCAAACTTAGGATACAATCCAACCGGCATTACTTTGGGCTTTCATAATACATCCGGAAAAATTGCCGGCTATGTTAAAAACTTTCGTTTAGCCAAAGGGGCAGTTCCTTTGTATGATAAATTTATGACTGACGGGAAAATTGTTACAACCGGAATTAAGTTTGATGTAAACAAATCAACAATTAAACCGGAATCAATGGGAGTAATTAATTCGATAGTAAAATTGTTGAACGAGAAACCGGAACTTAAGTTTTCTGTTGAAGGACACACCGATAGCGATGGTGAAGATAAATCTAATCAGACTTTATCAGAAGCACGTGCAAAAGCTGTTATGAACAAGATGATTGAACTTGGGATTGATTCATCAAGATTAAAATCAAAAGGGTTTGGAGAATCTAAGCCAGTAGCAGACAACAATACGCCGGAGGGAAAAGCTAATAACCGCCGCGTAGAATTTGTAAAATTTTAAGGAGACAACCATGAAACGAATATTATTTTTATTGATTGTTGTTACATCAATAGCATTTGCGCAAAGCACACCCAACAAGCTTGGAAAGCTAACAAAAGTTGATTTTGAAAAATGGCTGAAACCGCTAACATTAGATGGACACAAATTTGCCATGTTCAGTCACGAAACAGATTCATACCAAGCCGGTTTTTTAAAAGGAACAAAATCCTTAAACGTCATGGCAAGAGAAGATGACGGAAGCTTTAAGGAATCCACGATGAAACAAATGGGTTACACAACCTACGAGAGGAAGGGATTCAAACATTATTTTGTTGCTTACGATGAGATGAGTTTGACTACAATAATAATCCCCAAGTATAACATCCAGTTTACAGTTGGAGGGCAAGGTAAGCTATCTAAGGATTATCTTGACAAGCTGATTGACCAAACTAAGATTTACGAGAAGTAAACAAAAAACCCTCGCAAAGCGAGGGTTTTTTTATAAGAAAATTTCTTCTTCCGCGTAGGTATTTTCTGTTTCAAGTACTTTTACTTTTACAGACTTAATATTCTTCGGCAGACTGGTTTCTTTAATCTTACCAAGCAGATACAAACAAATATTTTCGGCTGTCGATTGGAAATCCACAACAACCTTTTTAGAATTAATTTGGTTCAAGAATTCCAATACTTCTTTGTCTTGCGAATAAACCATAAATGAATGATCAAGTTCATCAATAACCGGCTGAATAATTGTCTTCATATCATAATAATCTAAAACCATTCCATTTGCATCCGGTTCGCCGCATATTTCTACCATACATTTATATGAATGCCCGTGCAGATTTTTACATTTACCTTCGTGAAATGGAAGCCTGTGCCCCATCTCCCAATTATATTCTTTAGCAATTTTCATCAAACACCTTTTGTTTTGGGATCCCAAATATACTTATGCATTTGCAATTGGAATCTAACATTTAACTTGTCCTGCAAAATCCACTCAACCATAGTTGCCGGATTCAGTGTGCTGAACACTGTTGAAAATAATACTGAGCACTTTTCGGTTATATTATACTTAACAATAACTTCCTTTGCCCAGTCATAATCTTCCCGATTCCCTATTACAAACTTTACTTCATCATTCGATTTTACATGCTCGACATTTTCATACAAATTCTTTTTCATCATTCCGCTTGATGGGCATTTAAGATCGAGAATAATCATTACCCGTTTATCAATTTCCTTAATAGGTAGACTTCCACCGGTTTCAAGCATAACCTCAAAACCTTCATCGCAAAGATGCTTCATTAATTCAATGCATTCTTTTTGAAAAAGAGGTTCGCCGCCGGTAACCTCAACCAAATTGCAATCAAGTTTCTTAACTTCCGAAAGAATATCACCGATCTCCATCTCCCTGCCATCATAAAAAGCGTACTCGGAGTCGCAGTAGGAACAGCGTAAATTGCAGTAGGTTAATCGAATAAAAGTACACGGAAGCCCGGCTTTTGAGCTTTCGCCTTGAATTGATTTATATATTTCGTTGATTTTAAGCATTTTTCCAATGTTTCAAGAGGTGGGACAAAAATACTAATAGCCGGGCACCTAAAAAAATGATTGCAGAAGATTTAACTCAAAATGCCGGTTTGTTTGTTTCGAATAGGCATTTCTTCTATATTTACGCACGATTTTTAACAAATTTAGGTTTATTTAATGGCTCATCACAAATCAGCAAAGAAAAGAATTAAGACAAGCGAAAAAAAGAGAGTTCGTAACAAAGCCGCTCTTTCAAAAGTTAAAACACTTGTTAAGAAAGTTTATTCATTAGAAGACAAAGTTGAAGCTGCCGCAGTTTTGAAAGAAGCAACTAAGGTTCTTGATAAAACAGCTGCTAAGGGAAAGATTCATAAGAATAATGCAGCAAGAAAGAAATCAGCTTTAACCAAACACGTTAATAAATTAGCTGCAAAATAAATTCCTATAGTTTTTATGAAACTAAGGCAACTTACTATTGTAGGTTGCCTCTTCTTTTTTAAAGATTTGAGACACTTCCCTTTATTTCAACTTCCGGCTTGTAAAATTTAATTGTTGAACCGCTTTCGATTCTTTTATTTATCAAGACTGACCGTTCTACCATACTACCTTCACCAACAAAAGTTGAATCGACTATACATTCGCCTTTCAGTAAAACATTATTTCCAATGTATGTCGATTTACCCGGTTCGGAAGTAACGAGTGAATTGCTTTCAACAGTCACATTTTTACCAAACGATACATTTCCGTTAACACGAACATTCTTTTCTAGCTTAATATTAAGATTCAGTTTTACGCCGGAACCAATGTAAACACCTTTTCCAATTTCTATATCAAGAATAACACCGCTCTTATCTTGGCTCAGCAGTTCTTCTACAACCGATTCATGGATGAAGAAATCATTCGAATCTTCTATTAATACAATGTCTTTGAGTCTTTCATAAACCAGCTTTTGAGCAATCGAATCCATTTCTTTAAGGACTGATTTGTTGTTAAAACCCATCAGCACATATTGTTCTTTCGGGCTCACAGCTTCAACCGAATAACCGTTTTCATTGAACATTCCAATTAGGTCGGTCAGATAGACTTCATTCTGAACATTGTTGTTTCCAATTTTATCAATTAACTCAAAAAGCGGTTTAGATTTGAATGCATAAACTCCGGAGTTGAATTCACAATTTTCAATAAGTTCTTTTTGAGTAAAGTTGAAATTTTTCTTTTTGTATTTAGCAGTGTACGGTTTCTTCTTGTCTAAGTTTAGAATGTCTTTATATTCAATAATCTCAATCACTTTACCCTTGAACTTCGATTTCTCTCCTTTAGCATCTTTATCTTTAACTCGCACAATTCGACCATAATAATTTTCTTCGACAGCACCTTCATACAGTCCGGTTAAAACCATCATATCGGAATTTGATTTTTCGAATTCACTTTTGAAAAATTGAATTGTGGCAGAGTCAATTAACCCCATATCGCCAGGGAAAACGTAAACTACTCCGTCATAATCGCGTGGAACATTAACTAAACCAACTTGAAGCGCGTGTCCGGTTCCATGCTGTTCTTGTTGATATGCGAATGAAACATCCTTTGATTTACCGACTGATTTGATTACATCATCAGCTTTAATTCCAACCACCACAATTGTGTTTGAATCTGTTATTGCGCTTTTCCATGCAGAGCATACTCTATTTACTGTTGGAATTTCCCAAATCTTATGGAGCATTTTTGATGTCTGCGATTTTATACGTTTTCCGTGTCCAGCAGCCAAAATTACTGCCGTAGATTTATTTTGGTTATTGAATTCACAGCTAAAATCTTTGACCAAGTTGTTGATTTCTTGATGATTTACTAGATGTTCCATTAATAATACCCTCGGTTCGTTAAAGCAAATGTAAGAATATTCGATAATATTTTAGAAGTCATCCAAGCATTAGTTTTGTGACTTTATTTTGTTGCTCAATTTTGTTAATTAGACATGCAACAATTTTGGGAGTAAGTAGTGAGAAAAAATAGTTTTTATATAATTCTTTTATTTAGTGTGATTTTTATTGGTTCCGGAAGGGCTCAGAATAAAGAATTTGGCCTTGGAGTAATGTTAGGAGAGCCAACCGGATTTAGTGCAAAGTATTGGCTAAGTGACAACAAAGCCTTGGATTTCGGACTCGCATATTCATTCGTTAAATCAGTTAGTGCGCTTTCAGTTCATTGCGATTACGTTCATCACGATTTTGATTTAATAAAAAATAAATTTCAGATTCCTGTTTATTACGGATTTGGAGCTAGACTACGAGTTGGTAGCGATGAAAATCAGTTGGGTGCAAGAGGAGTTGTTGGAATAGTTTACATCGACGAAGAACATCCCTTTGATGTTTTTCTGGAATTAGCTCCGGTGTTCAATCTATTTCCCAAAACATCACTTCAGATCGATCTTGCACTTGGAGCCCGATATTATTTTAGGTAGGTATAAATGGAACTTGAAGCCGGCAATAAAACTTTTTTTGATTCACCCGAAAGATTACCGAATGATCTAATACTGAAGGAAATTCTTGAGCTAAAACAGAATGGTTTAATGAATCAACTTCTGGAAGGCTTTCCAGAGTTGACAGTTCTACTAAATGAACACCGACAGATTGTTGCATTCAACTCACACGCACTCTCGGCGTTTCGAACCGAAGATTATTTTGCAATTGTAGGTAAACGAGTTGGTGAGGCAATTAATTGTATCCACAGCAACGCATATGAAGGCGGCTGCGGAACATCTCAGTTTTGCCGCGAATGTGGAGCCGCAAGATCAATAAAATCTACTATCGAAAATCAAAGTAATAATGCACAGGAATGTAGAATAACTGCCGATTTAGATGGTTGTGAAGTTTCGTTTGATTTCAGAGTGCATACTCAACCGATTCATCTTGAAAATAAGAATTATACACTTTTCACTGTGCAAGACATTTCCCATGAAAAAAGAAGAGACGCTTTAGAGAAAATATTTTTCCACGATGTACTAAACACTGCCGGTGCACTTAAGGGATTAACAGAAATCCTTCCCGAAATAGAGAATGAAAATGAAAGGGGGGAAGTAATCAAAGCCATCTACACTTCTTCCCAGCAGCTTGTATATGAAATTTCTTCGCAAAGAGAACTAAGGGTTGCTGAAGATGGAGAGCTTGAACCTCACTTTGATTCTATATCTTCATTCGAAATTCTTCTGAATGTTAAGGAATTATACAGCAACCATAAATTAAATAAGTCAAACAATCTTATTGTTAGATTAAATGATACTGAAGAATTCTTTGTCTCTGACCAAACCCTACTAATTAGATCAATCGGTAATTTGGTTAAAAACGCACTTGAGGCAACTGCAGATAATCAGAAAGTAACTCTATTTTCACAAAAAGAGCACAACAATATTCTCTTTATTATCAAGAACGAATCCGTAATTCCGGAACATATACAAAATCAATTATTCAAGCGTTCTTTCAGTACAAAGCAGAAAAAAGGAAGGGGTCTGGGTTTGTACAGCGTAAAACTAATTGTTGAGCAGTTCTTAAATGGTAAAGTAACTTTTACATCAAATGAGCAAAACAAAACAACATTTACAATAACACTCCCTATTGAGCCTAATAAAAAATAGTTTCTTATAATTATTCTTTGAGGATTTTTATTATTCTGTAATTACTCCAGCCAGCCAATACTTAATATTAATAATTGCCGAAATCTATTTTACTTTTTTCTTTTCAGCAACAGAACCTTATTTTTGGACCAACCTATTCATGGAGTTAAAATGGATTACCGATTGTTATCTATGAAATCAATTCGATTTATAATCGTTCTGTTTATGCTTTCGTTCGTGCTCGGAATGATTCCAGCTTCGCCGGAAGAAGGAATGTACCCAATGAGCGAAATTGAAAAAGTGGATCTCCAAAAAGCCGGATTAAAATTAAGCATCAAAGAAGTTTACAATCCCGAAGGCGTTAGTTTAGTAGACGCGCTGGTAAATTTAAGCGGCTGCACTGGTTCATTCATTTCGGATCAAGGATTAATAATTACAAATCATCATTGTGCGTATGGCGCAATTGCAAGAAGCAGTACTGTTGAGAAAAATTATCTTGACAATGGATTTCATGCAACTAATTTTGAGGAAGAGATCCCTTCTCCCGGATATACCGCAAGAATAATTGAATCTTACCAAGATGTATCCGATCAAGTTTTAGAAGCAATCAAAAATATTAACGATCCGCTTGAGCGAACTAAGGCTCTGGCTGCAAAAACAAAGTCTATAGCTGAGGCAGCTGCGAATGAAAAAGAATCAATAGTAGCCGATGTTTCAGAAATGTTCGCCGGAAAAACTTATGTGTTATTCAAATATAGAATCATCCGCGACGTTAGATTAGTTTACGCACCTCCGCAATCAATTGGAAATTTTGGCGGCGAAACAGATAACTGGGTTTGGCCGCGTCACACCGGCGATTTTTCTTTGATGCGCGCTTATGTTGCACCCGACGGCAAAGCTGCCGCTTATGCTAAAGAAAATATTCCGTTCAAACCAAAAAAGTTTTTGAGGATCAATCCCAAAGGTGTTGAAGAAGGAGACTTTACTTTCATTCTTGGCTATCCGGGAAGAACATTCCGCCATCGTCCGGCTGAATTCATAAAATATCAGCAAGAATATCTTATGCCATTCGTCGCAAATAATTATGAATACGCTATTAAGACTATGCAAGAACTCAGTCTTGGCGATAAAGCTAAGAAGCTCGCCTTTGCTAGCCGAATTAAAGGCTTGGCAAATACGATGAAGAATTACCAAGGTAAACTAAGCGGATTAAAAAAGATTAACCTAGTCGATCAAAAATTTGAAGAAGAAAAACAGCTTCAAAAATTTATAGACGCCGAGCCTAAATTAAAACAGCAATTTGGAAACATATTCGCCGATATTCATAATATTTATAAAGAAATTAACTCCACTGCAAATGCTGATCTTTGGGTAAGACAGGTTAACAGCTTTTCTCCAAGCCTTTCTTTAGCCTCCTTTGTTCTTAATTATACCGAAGAGATGCAGAAACCGGAAGCAGAAAGACGTCCTGCATTCCAAGAAAAAGGATTGAAACAAACATTAGCACAAGTCCAGAATATGAAATCGGGTTACAATGCCGATTTTGAAAAAGCCATGCTTTCAAAAATGTTACTCGATGCTTCTAAGTTGAAACAACCTTCGCGAGTAGCTGCAGTTGATTATCTTCTTGAAGGTAAGAGTGTAAACCCTGAATCAATTTTCGCTGAATTCATAGATAAATATGTTATCAATTCCAAGATCATGCAAAAAGAATATTTTGAATCGTTGCTAACAAAAAAACCGGAAGAACTACTTAGCTCAGGAGATCAACTTTTCAGTTTTGCTTCAAAAATTAAACTGCAAAGCCAGGCAAGTGAAAAGTCAGCACAGATTAGTGAAGGTAAACTCAATAAACTGTATGGTGTTCTAGTTGATGTAAAAATGCTTTGGAAAAAAACCAACTTTATTCCAGACGCTAACAGCACACTGCGATTAACTTATGGTTACGTAAAAGGATACAATCCGGCCGACGCTGTTTATTATGAGCCTTTTACCAGTATTGACGGTGTAATAGAAAAAGGAAATACGGGAGAAGAAGATTTTGTTGTGCCAGATAAGCTTCGTACACTATACGAGAAAAAAGATTTTGGCAAGTACGTTAGCGGTCGGACAAAAAAACTTCCAATCGCATTGCTTTATAACATGGACACAACCGGAGGAAATTCCGGCAGTCCGATTTTGGATGCATATGGAAATTTAATCGGTGTTAATTTCGATCGTGCTTACGGTGCTACAATAAATGATTTTGCATGGAATGAATCTTACAGCAGATCAATTGGCGTTGATATTAGATACGTTTTATGGGTATTGGATAAATTTTCCGGAGCAGAAAATATCTTAAAAGAAATTGGTGTGAACTAAGATGACTAAAGAGCGGCGGTATAACCGCCGCTCTTTCCTAAATCAAAACTCCACAAAAAAAGCCAGCAAACCTACCAGCACCAAAATTACACCGCTAATCAGTTTATCGTGATGTTCTAAGAAATGCCATTGAAGTTTTTTTACTCCTTTTGCACCAAAGTAAACTAGCAATACCATTCCAATTATTGTTATAAAAAAATAGACTAATGATACTACTGAAATTCCCAACCAACCAAGCCTGCTGGCAGTAAAGTAGTATATTTCAATTTCAAGACATGGTGAGAAAAACATTGCTAGACTTAACGTAAATACAATAGAACGTTTGCTCTTTTTCTTAGCAATCTTATCAACATTAATATGGTGATGCTGATGCGCAGTTTTAATTTTACTATGTCTGTACTCTAAAATGAAATAAACCAGACCAAGAAGAATTAAAATTGCCGGAGCAAAGTATTTAGTAAATATATGATATGATTCCGAAAGCTGATAGCCGATCATTCCAACCAGTATCCCAATTACAACTGTACTTATAGTATGAGACATTGCAGTTACTGCAGTAACCCAAATAGTTTCTTTTTCACTCCACTGCTCAGTTTTACTTATTGCTATTAGTGGAAGCCAATGGCTAGGTATTGTTGCGTGTACCAGACTTAGAAGTAAACTGCCCAAAAATATTTGTACTATGCCATCCATAAAACTCTTTTTTTATCTTCTCAATAATAATAAAATCTTTTATTGCTGTTGGTTTTATTTATGTCCAAACAACCAACAAACAGCAACATTATTATATTAACCCATACCTAGATGTAGAAGAAAAAGTAAACTTACATTTAATCTGGTACTAGCTTGTTTTTTGCGGACCAATCATGTTTTCCGGTGCGAGAAGTTTATCTAATTCTTCTTTAGATAGAAGATTTTTCTCTAGCACTAATTCGTAAACACCACGGCTGGTCTCCAATGCTTCTTTTGCAAGCAGCGTAGATGTTTCGTAACCTAGTGCTGGATTTAGCGCAGTAACAATACCAATACTATTCTTAACTTGCTTTAAACAGTGTTCAACATTAGCTGTAATTCCGTCTATACATCTGTACTTGAGTGTGTTCATACCGTTCTTCAGCATTTCGATTGATTCAAATAAACTTTGTACAATTACCGGCTCCATCACATTTAACTCAAGTTGTCCGGCTTCTGCGGCAAGTGTTACTGTGAGATCGTTACCTATAACCTTAAACGCGATTTGATTTACTACTTCCGGAATAACCGGATTTACTTTTCCCGGCATAATGGAAGAGCCGGGCTGCATCGGCGGAAGATTAATTTCTCCAAGCCCGGTTCGAGGTCCCGAGGAAAGTAATCTAAGATCATTACATATTTTGGATAGCTTTACAGCCAACCGTTTTACTGCCGAAGAATAAATCACAAACGCGCCGGTATCTTGCGTAGCCTCAACTAAATTTTTAGCAATTTTTATGTCGAGCTCAGTTATTTCGCGAAGATGTTCAATACACTTTTCGCTGTAGCCGGGCTCAGCATTTATTCCGGTTCCTATTGCTGTTGCACCCATATTTACTTCTAAGAATAATTTTGCGTTTTCTTCAAGCCGCTGAATTTCTTCTTCCAACGTAACAGCGTAAGCCTCAAATCCTTGACCTAAAGTCATTGGCACAGCATCTTGAAGCTGAGTTCTTCCCATCTTTATAACCTTAGAAAATTCTTTAGATTTATGATGGAAGGATTCTATCAATGATTTCAGTACTTCAACCAATTTTTTATTGCTGTTAATGATCGCAATTTTAACCGAAGTCGGATAAGCATCGTTGGTTGATTGCGATAGATTTACATGATTATTCGGGTGGCAGTATTTATAATCGCCTCTTTCATAACCGAGAATTTCAAGCGCACGGTTAGCAATCACTTCGTTTGCGTTCATATTTGTCGATGTTCCGGCTCCACCTTGAATCATATCAATAACAAAATGTCCATGATACTTTCCTGTAATGATTTCATGACAAGCTTGAACAATTGCATCTAATATTGGTTTGGATAGCAAGCCCAGATCGTAATTAGCCTTTGCCGCCGCCATTTTAACCATAGCAAGAGCTTCAATAAGAACTGGATAGAACGAAAGTGCAACACCGCTGATATTGAAGTTTTCCAATCCGCGTAAGGTTTGAACTCCGTAATAGACTTCGTTTGGCACATCACGGTCGCCAAGCAAATCGTGTTCGCTTCTCGTTCTACCGCTCTGATATTGCGCAGCTAAATTTATTACGCGGGTATTAGTGAATTGCATCCTTCTAAAAATTACCCGCGCCATTCTGGAAAATATTTTAACTGGAAGTGTCGTTTCCGTTTTGGCAATCTCATAAAATTTTTCTTTAGAAAGAAGTAGAGCTGTTGTGTTCAAGGTTGCTCTGGCCGAAGTAGTATGCGGAGAATCATCAATGAATGCCCCTTCACCTAAAAAATCAAGCTTAGAAAAAATCGTGAGGCGTTTCTCATCACCAAAAGGAGTCTTTTTGAAAAGCTCCACCTCACCGTCGGTAATTATATACAGGTATTTGCGAACATTGTTTTCAACAAACAACAAGGAGTTTTGCGTGTAAGTCTGAACTTCAAAATTTTGAGCGAGCAATTCACAGTCATGGTCATTCAAATCTTGAAACAATTCTATCTTTCGTAAAAAGGTTTTTACTTGTATCGAATCCATTTTTGTCCCTATTATAATTTATCTGCTCAAAAATTAGCTAAGCCTAATTGGTTTAGCAAACTTGAAAAAAATCACTCCGGAGTTTATCCCGGAGCGATTAAAAATTCTATAGTTGATTTTCAAGATAAGATTCGTAAGAACCGAGATCTAAGAATCCATGACCGGATAAATTGAACAGAATTGTTTTTGCTTCACCGCTTTCTTTGCATTTAAGTGCTTGTTCTATTGCTTCTTTTATTGCGTGTGAGCTTTCCGGGGCCGGAACTATCCCCTCGGTCTGCGCAAAGAGTTGTGCCGATTGGAATATTTCGATTTGATCGTAAGCCTTAGCTGTAATAAATCCCTGATCATAAAGATGAGAAATTGTCGGCGCCATTCCATGATAACGCAAACCGCCAGCATGAATTTTGGGCGGAATAAATTCGTGACCAAGCGTGTACATTTTGAGAAGCGGAGTCATCCCGGCTTCATCACCAAAATCATATTCAAACTTACCTTGAGTTAGTGATGGACAGGATAATGGCTCGACAGCAATAACCTCCATATTTTTGTGTGTCCCGGCTAATTTTTCACGCAAGAATGGAAACGCCAATCCTGCAAAGTTGCTGCCTCCGCCGGCGCATCCAATTACTATGTCTGGATACTCATCAACCAGTTCCATCTGCTTTCTGGCTTCTTCTCCAATTATTGTTTGATGAAGCATAACATGATTTAGCACGCTGCCCAAACTATAATTTGTATCATCTCGCTGAACAGCCACCTCAATTGCTTCACTGATTGCTATTCCTAAAGAACCGGGGGAATCCGGATCTTTCTCGAGTACATTTCTTCCGGCAGCAGTAAGATTAGTTGGGCTTGCATGTACAGTTGCACCAAACAATTTCATAAAAGTTCTTCGATATGGTTTTTGATTATAACTTACCTTTACCATAAACACTTCGCATTCCATTCCAAAATGCTTACAGGCCATCGAAAGTGCACTTCCCCACTGACCGGCTCCTGTTTCCGTAACCAATTTTTTAATACCTGCTTTCTTATTGTAATAAGCTTGAGGATAAGAAGTATTTGTCTTGTGGCTTCCGGTTGGATTAGCGCCTTCATACTTAAAATAAATTTTCGCCGGAGTACCCAGAGCGTTTTCAAGATTTGCCGCACGCACTAAGGGTGTTGGTCTGCTGATTCTATAGAGATCGCGAACTTCATCCGGGATTTCAATAAATCTTTCTTGCGATACTTCCTGCATAATTAAATCCATAGGAAAAATTGCCGAAAGATCTTGCGGCCCGGCAGGTTGCTTAGTTCCGGGATGAAGCGGCGGCGCCATCGGTGTTGGCAAATCTGCTTGGATATTGTAATAATGCGTTGGCATTTGTGTCTGTTCGAGAAAAACAATTTTGTTGCTTGACATGTGAACCTCTTGTTTTATGTTTGATAAAAATTCAGACAGAATAGTTCACGGCGGGCAATAAAAAAGCCGTGAACGGTTCTACCATCCACGGCTTTTATAAAAATATTTATAGCATTAGGATAGCAGAGATTGTTTTCTCCACCACCACCAATTATTTGCACTATTTTGATTTCTTAAATTCATGGGGCAAATGTAAATTAGTTTTGGGTTGACGTCAAGTGTAAAACACAATTCTCTAAAATATTTTCAATCTGTAAAGATTAAAAGCAGCCGGTTAATCGAGGGGTTACTGAATCTTGCTTGCCGCCACATTATACCTTAGCTAATGCTGGCTGTCACAATGTTTTTTTGTGCAGTAAGTATTTTTCATCCGCGGTTTTGAGGAGAACCGATCAATTCATTAGCCGAGGGATTTATGATTTCCAAAAGAATTGCTTTGCGAATCTATGATGCAGTTTTTGTAGTCGCAATTATTGGATTTTTCATCATGTCGTTTAAATTTATTCTCTCCTTGATTGTGCATGGATATCTTTAAAATAATAAAGCCGCTTAGTTAGCGGCTTCAATTCAAACTGAATATTGAAAAAATTAGAAGGCCGAGATTATTCCAACACTGAACTGACCGAATTCTTGGTTTATGTTGTAATTATATTCACCAACTAAACGAATATTTCTTCGCAACATATAACCCAAACTAAGAGAAGCGGATTCATAATCTAAAGCGTTTAAATCGGAATCAACCCAGTTATACAATGCAGCAGCATACCATTTGCTTTCGTCACCCTTTGGAGTATAGATGAGTTCGGTAAAGCCACCTGTAGTTTTAGTTTCTTTAGCAAAGGCACTCTGTTTATCATCTTTTCTTACAGCATACTGAAAATTCAACTCTAATTTATCCTGTAGATTTAGAGTAGCATCAGGGCCCCACATTGAGAAACTGTTTGTAAATTTATTACTGAAGGAATCTTCCAAATCCTCTTTTCCAAAATAGCCAAAGGCGCCAACGCGCAAACCTTCGGTTATATCTTGTGAAACTCTGCCAAAGTAGTTTTTGTATTTATCATCATCAAAAATCCTAAAGTTGTTTGCTGCGCCGATTCCAGTTCCATTAAGAACTTCCAGAATAATATCCGTACCGGTTGGTAATGCATAAGTAAACATCAAACCACGGTCGTAAGTCAAATCGGCTTTTGAATGGCCCGGTCTTGTTCTGTATATCTGATAATCTTCAAATGTTAAACGCAACTCTCTTTTAAACAGAGGATCTGAAACTTGAAACTGGCCGACATACAAATCCAGCTCAGTATCAAATAAATTATTGAACATGATAAACGCATCTTCTATGCCGGCAACTTCCCCTCTTTCACTGAAGAAGAAATAAAAATAGTAAGCCACGTCTTTTGTGAGCGCTCCGCCAGAAAGCAATTTGAGCAAATAAGGCGCGCTAAAATCTAACTTCTCCGACTTTTTATTATTGTATGTAACATAGCCTTCAAGTCTTAGTGCAAGAGGAATGTCTCTGATTAGAGATAATTCTCCATCGCCGGTTTCAACATAATAACGAGGCGCATCTTTATCTGCCAGAGCAAAGCCATTGCCGGCAAACTCATCGCCATAAGCTTTTAGTTTTGGGAACGGAGAATGACATGTCTGACAGCTCATATTGTACTTGCGCGCGAAGGCCGGAATTGCGTAAATATTTTCACTGACTTGAGCCAGAAACATTAAGACAAGCATTACAGAAATTATTAATTTTTTCATCTTTCCCTCCTATGGTAGAATTGTAATTTCGGTTGAATGTTCATTTACTTTTACAATTTGAGATTCACTTGCCGGAACTCCAAGAAAATCGGCAACTGGCTTTACAAGCAACTGATAATTTAATACGGCAGTAACTTTTAATTTTCCGGGTGCGATGTTGTTAGGAACCTTGAATGTAAGTGTTTCGATTTTAGTCTCGCGCGGACCTATTCTATAATCGACTCCAAGTGATGCGGTATTCCACTGCTGAATTGTCATTCTTCCTTGCGGATCGAAATACGGCATTCTAAAAATTCTATCACCAACCGGAATTCCGTCTCGCTGAACACCTTTGAAGTTAGCATCGTTTAGGGCTATTCCCATATCTTGATATGCAAGCACATCACTTCCTATCAAATATTCTTCCCCGGCAAATCCTTTTTTATCAACGGGAAGATGAAATACGTTGCCTTTTTCGTCAACAGCTTCAACGTGCATCCACACTATCCTGTCTTCAACCGAGCCGCTGGGAAATTTGTGCCCGGTTTTTTGGTTGAACAAAGCAACTGTAAATTTTACAGATTCACCAGGTTCAACTTCTCTTATATCCGGATGAATTCGCAATTCAACAACTCCTTTTACTTTGCCCGGATCGTGTGCGCCATGAAACAGATGAAGTTTTGCATCCTTGTAAGTTGCACCCATTGAGGCGGTTTTTAACTCACCTTTTGTCATATGACAATCTTGGCATTGTACACCTTCTTTATAATAAGGACCATCTTTCCATTCAAGATGAGTTGACTTAACCCAAATTCCATAAGGATCTTTTTCGTTATGACAAATTCCGCAGAAGTCGCCGGTCTTCATAAAATTTTTCACTTCAATATCATGAGCCGGAGAGGTTATTTCGCTTTGGCGTGAAGCGAATTTTGTTCTACCCGGAGCTAATACATAATTAAAATTAAACGGTGTGTCACCGGAAAAACCACTAATGCTATGACATACATCGCAAGAAACAGCTTCATTTGCACGAGAGTTTTTATTTGGCAACGGTGGTGGAACATCGCCGGAAACAAAAGCCATTGGCGTATGGCAGCCGTTACATCCGGCTTTTACTTCTGCAACTTTTTCTTCTTTTTCTGCATGTGGAACAGCTAATTTAAAATATTCTATCTCATCCCACTCATGTGTATATGCTTGTGACATCATTGCTTGTTTCCACTGCTGGTAAAAATCCGTATGACAAGAGGAGCCGCAATATTGAGGAGTTTTAAAATCATCATATTTAAGTGAGCCCAAGGCTGTTTGCGCAGAAACATTGTAGCACAAAACAGCAATAATGAGAAATATCAATTTTTTAATAGAATTATTCATATTCACCTCAATTTAATTGAAAGATGTTGAAAATAAAGTATTGAATATAGACAAGACAATCAAGTCCTCGAAGTCCGATATGAATTCTTAGTTGTTATGTTTTTGAAAATTGATCAATATGATATGAGTGCAATAATGTAAATTTGGAATCATTAATTAAAAGAGAGTGTAATGAAAAAATACTTCTTGCTGGCCTTTATTGTATTTGGATTTATTTCCATTAACGCACAGGAAAAATACACAACCGAAGAAGCTTCAAAACATATTGGTGAAGATGCGGTTGTTACAGGAGTTATTGCACAAATTAGTACACCAAGAAATGGGATTACATATTTAAACATCGACGGTAAATTTCCAGATAATATTTTTACCGGTGTTATTTTTAAGAAAGATGCCTCAGTTTTCGAAAACATTAAAGAACTTGAAGGAAAGAATGTTGAGTTAACCGGCAAGATTGAAGAATACAAGGGTAAACCACAAATTATTCTGAAGAAACCAGAGCAAATAAAAATTATTGAATAAAAAAGTCTGTCTCAAAAGCAGCATCTGAACAAGCAATAATCTGCGGATGACACTGATTCAACCGATTCCAGCAGATTACTTATTTGAAATATTACTTTTGAGACAGCCATCTTTTTATTGTTAAATTAAGTTCACCGAC
>JBHEKZ010000352.1:0-3704 GCA_041859025.1 Melioribacteraceae bacterium
GGTTGACAGATGGGGCTCTTTTAGAAATCAAGATTTTTCAAACATTCATATCTCTCTCGATCAGTACTGCTATCAAATAATTGAAATTGATGTTGCCAATAGGACTTTTGAATCATCTTTGTATAGTCTTGGTAATTACAGCAAGAGCAGAAATTCTGAACTGATGGATAGATGGTATAAGAAAATTGATCAGGCCGCACCGGAGAAACCGGAAGCTTATAGTCCTTCAATTAATTTTAGCAGAGTAGTGCTTAATACATCAGCCATCAGCAGCGATTCGTTAATGAGTGTTAGAGTTCAGATTGCTGACGGCGCTGATTATAACAACTGTATTGTAAATACAATGGTTAATTGGAAAAATGTTTACGGAGTTGATGGAAGCTATAATCCGGTTGATCTTAACAAAAACATCAATTTAACAAAGCTCTCTTTCAACCGGTCGCTTTTTGTAACTGACAAAAACTATTTCTCCCGTGTTCAATATCGAGATCATAACCTAAAGTGGTCGCCGTGGTCTAACACAGTTCAGTTTAAGGCTACCACCAGCAGCGATGATGACGCGCTTGCAGATGGAGTAGCTTTGAAGCAAAATTTTCCTAATCCATATAACTCGACTACAAAAATCATATACAAAATTCAGAAGAGAAGTTTTATCACACTAAAGGTTTACGACATTCTTGGTAACGAAATCAGTGTTCTTGTTAATGAAGAAAAAGATGCCGGTGAATATGAAGCTGAATTTGACGGTAGAAACTTAAGCAGCGGAGTTTATTTCTATAAACTTCAAGCCGGCGATTATTCCAAAACCAAAAAACTTACCCTAGTTCGCTGACACACAACGCCGGGTTATTCATGTTTATTTTGTGCTGTAAGCCAAACCAAAAGGCGCCCACATAGCAGTGATACCTAAAATTACATTTCCATTTTGACTGTAAGCTCCCCAAAGACCAGGAGAAATTCACCAAAATTTTATTAAACCGGGATAGATATTTAAGTTAATCATGTAATCTGTTTTCATTGTAACCGATAGCGATGCCAGCAGTGAGTTGTTCTTATCATAGAATACTGCAAAGTTGCCGACAAGTCCCAAAGTTTTTTTATTTGTTTTTTCGTCGAGGACAACCAAATCACTGGCGGCTAAGCCAACTCCAGCTGAAACCGCAGTGCCGTCTTTCATTTTGTAGGAGAGTCCACCAACTCCGTTTGTCCCGAAGTAATAGAAAGCATGCCATGAGTCTGAAAAAGGAAATTTCCATTTAACGGAGAAAAACTGATCGTTGTTATGCAATTCTCCATTCTTTATCGAGAAAGATGACTGCTGAGACCAATCGGCTAGATTCAAGTCTTCAGCGAAAAATCTTTTTACACTTTCGGAAGAAAAAAGAATTATTCCGCCGATATCAAACAAATAAAAATCTGCGATTGGGTCTACGTCCTCTCCTATTCGTCTTCCATTTTCAGTAACCTCGTTAAGCAGGTGGTAAGACATAATTGTGAATGCAGAAAGTATTGAAGGATAAGGATAATCGTAATATTTATACCATTCACGCATAGCGGCATATTCCATTCCGCCGCCAATTAGGTGTAAAGAATAATTTGGCCAGAATTGCGCGCTTTGTTTATTAAGTGATAAAGGGAAGACCTGGTCTTTGAAAAAATTCCACCAGCCGTAATGTGATATAGGCGTGAATGGATCTTTTAGATTATTCCAAATATTTTTAAATGCGATATCGAATGGAAATCTTTTAATATCTCTCTGATCACCGAACTGAATCATGCCAAATCCGCCGGTTAATATTGCGAATGCTGGATTGTAAAGTGATTGACTGCCATATGGAAGTCCTTGATAAAAATAACCGGTAGCATTGTACGTTTGAACATTTGACCAATCTGAATTTCCGGTTGGATTATTTGCAGAAACCCGCCAGTAATATTTTGTGTAATCTGAAAGTCCGGTTATTCTTTTGCTGGTTGAAGTTATGTTTGAATCTGCAATTAGAAAGTTTGAGAATTTTTCATCCTCGGAGACTTGCAGTACATAACTTTCAGCGCCTTTTACTTCTGACCAGAATAATTCAGGAGACATTGGAAGATCAATTTTCTCTTCATCACGCATTAAGGCGGAAGGTGATTGTAATTTTGTTGTAAATGAATATGTTTGAGACCAATTGGATTTACCATAATCATTTAGAGAAGCAATGCGCCAAAAATATTTAGTGAAATTTTTGAGACCCTTTAATTCGAAATTTGGTTTTGTGAGGTTATTCGTAGAAATGAAAATAGCATTGAAGAGACTGTCCTCCGCTACTTGCAAAGTATAAGTTTCAGCATGCTCTATTGGGGTCCAAGATAAATTCGTTTCGGGTGCTAAGTTGGTTGAAAAATCACTCGGGAATAATAGATTTGGGGCAATTGGAGCAGTTCCTTTCGTATCAAATCCCCAAGGTGTAGACCAATCAGATTCTCCGTAAATGTTTCTTGCTTTAACACGCCAAAAGTAGCTTTTGTAAAAATTAAGTCCGCCAGCAATTGCAGTGCTATCCTTAATGTTTTCTTGAGTAAAGATTACATCTGAAAAATTTTCATCGTTAGCAATCTGAATTGAATAATGTTCCGTGTTTTTAATCTTACGCCACTTTAATTCAATATCGAGAGAGGCATCTTTCGCTTTATCAGTTGGCGAAACTAAAATAGGTATAACCGGCGGGGCAACGGTAGTAAACCTAAAAATTTTTGACCATCTAGATGAACCAAACTGATTACTGCTTTTAACTCTCCAGTAGTAAATTGTGTTTATCTTCAATCCGCCATGATTTACTTTAGAAGTTTTTAGCCCGCTCTTGTTGATAATTAAATGTCTAAAGTTTGGATCGCTGGCAACTTGTAAAGTGTAATCGGTTGCGTTCTTATCACCTCTCCAATTAAAACTTGGAGACAGCGATACTTCCGTTGTATCATTTTTAGGATTTAGTGCTAGGGGATTGGTAGGAGGTTTACCTACTATTAAAATAATCGAACCAACGATTGAGACTTTTCCATCACTAACTGTTACAAAAATTGTATCGGTTCCACTTGTTGAAGGAGCGTTCCATGTCGTATAATTTTTAGAAATATTTGAGAACTGTCCTCTTTTGGAAGACCATGAAAACTTCAGAGTATCTTTATCTGGATCGGCCGCGGTAATTGTCAGAAGAGTTTTCCCATTCACAATTACATATTTACTTGAAGTAGTTAGTTTTTGTATTGACGGTTTTCGATTTTTAGGTATAGTAGGAGATTCTTTTCTTTCGCAGCTAGAAAAAAATAATAAGAAAGCTATCGAAAGCAATAATAATTTTGGATGAAAGAATCTCGTCATTAATCTAAAAGTGTCAGAATTATGTTTGATTGTTGATTATAGTTTATTTCTACAAAAATTTTGCCGGGTTTTCCGATGCAAAGTTAATAAAGAGTTAACAGATTCTTATCCACTTAATGCCGAATAAAATATTATGAAATATTGATGCCAATTTTGATATGTTTTGGAGTGTAATTAGCTAATGAAGTCTTATTTGTGATGCATTACAACAACTTACGCTAAATAGTTTTCTTCTTTATTCTATACTGGAAATTTTCTCATGAAACTTAAGCCTACCATCATTTTATCTTCAATATTTTTCCTGTTTTCAGCAGTCGCTTATGCCCAAACTACCGGAATTATAATT
>JBHEKZ010000398.1:0-4598 GCA_041859025.1 Melioribacteraceae bacterium
TCAAATGACTACAGCATTTTGTGCGCTCGTTAATGGAGGCAACTTGATGAAGCCTTACATCACAAAATCGGTAACTGATGCTAGAGGAGATGTATTAATAGAAAACAAGCCGGAAAAAATTAGAAGTGTTATAAGTAGAGCGACATCGGAGAAAATGAAGAATTTGATGATTGGAGTAGTCGAGCATGGTTCAGGAACTGCAGCAATGTTGCCAGACGTATTAGTTGGCGGTAAAACCGGAACATCGCAACGACTTGTAAATAATAGCTATTCGAGTGCTCATCATAATTCTTCTTTCATCGGATTTTTCCCTGCGGATAATCCAAAAGTCGTTATTTATGTTTTGGTAAACGCTCCAACCAGAGGTCAATATGGCGGTTTAGTTGCAGCGCCAATATTCCACGATGCAGCAAAAAGAATTATTGAATCTGACGTGAATTTAGTAAAGGATAAGAAAAAAATTGAACGTGATAGCAAACTAATGGAACAATTGATTGCTGACTTGAAAACTGCTCCTCAAAACACTAAACGTTCTTACTTAAATGTTCCGGAAAAGAAGTCTACACTTTCAAATAGAAAATTTTACAACAGTGATACAATGCCGAATCTTTCTAACAAATCTATGCGTGATGCTATTGCCCAATTAAATACCTTGGGAATACAGTGGAAAGTAAATGGAGTTGGCAAAGTAGTATGGCAGAGTGTTGAACCTGGGATGCCTTTCGAAAAAGGAATTGTTTGTACGTTAAAGTGTGAACCTGCTTTGAAGAAGATTAAACAGAGCACAAACGAATGAAACTAAGTGAATTGCTAAATAAGGTTAAGGTTGTTCAAGTTGTCGGCAACGCGGAATCGAAAGAAATCCTATCCTTAACAATTGATTCCAGAACGGCGAAAAAGAATTCAATCTTTTTTGCAATTGAAGGATTCAAAACTGACGGACACAACTTTGTTCAGGAAGTTATTAACCAAGGGGCAGATGCAGTAGTAGTTCAGAATGCAAGTGTAATTCCGGATCAAATTTTTTCTCATGCTGGATGCGTAAAAATTGTAGTTGAAGATAGCAGAAAAGCCCTGGCTGAATTTTCGAATATCTTCTATGGTGAACCTTCGAAGAGATTAAAGCTCATTGGAATAACCGGTACGAAAGGTAAGTCAACGACAGCTTTTTACGTTAAAAACATCTTTGAACAAGCTGGATTCAAGTGCGGATTAATAGGAACGATTGCAAATTACATCGGGGATAGAGAAGTAAAAACAATGCTTACTACTCCGCAATCGCACGAGATAAATTTTCTATTTAATGAAATGCTGAAAGAAGGATGTACTCATTGCGTTATGGAAGTTTCTTCACACGCATTGAGATTGAACAGAGTAGATTTTATGAATTTTACGTCGGCAATGTTCACAAATCTTACTTCCGATCATATGGATTATCATAAAACTCATGAACACTATTTCGAATCCAAGAAGATTTTATTTGATATGATCCCTGCAACCGGGACTGTAGTGTGGAACAGTGATGATGAGAGCGGAAAAAAAATAGTAGCTGATTCCAAGTCAAAGAAAATTTCGTACGGTGCAAAAAAGAATTCCGATGTGAGAATCGAAAAAGTTGATTACGATCTCGATGGTACAAAATTCGATCTGAAGTGGAACGATACACTTTATAAAGCTGAAACAAGTTTAGTTGGTCACTTTAATGCGCTGAACGCAGCATCGGCATTTGCAGTAGGGGTTGCAAACGGTATAAAGCCGGAAACAGCAATTGAAGGAATTAAAACCACTCCGCAAGTTCCCGGAAGATTTGAAGTAGTGGGAATGAAAAAGAAAAGAGTGATTGTTGATTATTCACATACATCCGATTCATTGCAGCAAGCATTAAAGGCACTTCAGCACATAGTAAAGAATGAAAGAAAAATTTACACTGTGTTTGGCTGTGGTGGCGATAGAGACAGAACAAAGCGCCCGATTATGGGTGAGATTGCTTCATCAATGAGCGAATGTGTTTATGTAACATCCGATAACCCAAGAACTGAAGATCCATTCTTGATTATAGATGAAATTTTGAAAGGCATTAAGGCTAACAACTATCGCGTTATGGAAAACAGAGAAGAAGCAATTCGAGCTGCAATATTTGAAAGTGAAGATGATGCTGTAATACTCGTGGCTGGAAAAGGGCATGAGAATTACCAAGAAATAAATGGCGTGCGGAAGCACTTTTCTGATAAAGAAACAGCGGAAAAATATCTAAGAGAATGGGCAAACTAAAAATTTCACTCGAAGATTTATTCAACTTGCCGTCGGCGGTAATTTACAACCCCGATGGATATAAGCCGGTCTCTAATGTTGAGATTGATTCTCGCAAAATTAAAAAGGGAAGTCTTTTTGTTGCCATAAAAGGTGAAAAATTTGATGGACATGATTTTGTCCAAACTGCCGTTAAAAGCGTTGCTGGCGCGGTTGTAATTAACAAAAATAAATTGAAAAAGTTTGGCTCAATTGATACAACAATTATTGCTGTTGACAATACGACTGCGGCCTATGGCGATATAGCAAACGTTTGGCGCCATAAATTAAATGCGAAAGTTGTTGCAATATCCGGCAGCAATGGTAAAACATCGACGAAAGAAATGATTGCCACACTTTTAACAGAAAAATTTAACGTTGTTAAAACTGTGGCTAACAACAACAATCATATAGGCGTCCCCCTAACAATTTTAAGTGCTGATGAAA
The DNA here is from genome assembly GCA_041859025.1 of Melioribacteraceae bacterium. GTDB lineage: Bacteria > Bacteroidota > Ignavibacteria > Ignavibacteriales > Melioribacteraceae > Stygiobacter. The sequence goes on from JBHEKZ010000398.1 coordinate 2,737, forward strand.
AAACTGAAGTGTTGATTCTGGAACATGGAACAAACCATTTTGGAGAAATTCCCTATTCGGCAAAAATTTCACAGCCCGATTTTGCGTTGCTCACAAACATTGGTGATTCTCATTTAGAGTTTTTGAATAATCGAGAAGGTGTTTATAAAGAAAAAGCCGCTTTGCTTTCTGAAACTGTATTAAATAACGGTACGGTTTTATTAAATGCTGATGATCAATTGATCTCAAATCATTCCAAAAACTTTAGTAGAAAAGTTACATATGGCTTTAAAGGCAAAGTTGATGTTAAAGGAAAGATAGTTGGAACAACCGAAGACGGTAGAACAAAAGTACAAGTAGTCTACGGCAAAGAAAAATTTGAAGTTGCGCTTCCGGTTTATGGCGAATCAAATGCAAAGAATTTTCTGGCGGCTGTTTCAATCGCTATCGAATTAGGATTGACTAAAAAACAAATTTTGGAAGGAGTCAGAAAGTTTATTCCGGTTCATGGCCGCCTCGAAGTTAAAAAGTATAAAAAGGCTGTAGTGATTGATGATACCTACAATGCTAGTCCAGCTTCGGTCAAATCTGCAGTTGATACGGTGAACAAGATAAAAATTTTCAAAAATAAAATTGTTGTACTCGGCGATATTTTTGAGTTGGGCGGCAAAGCAGTCAAACTTCACAAAGAATTGGAAAACTTATTTACACCGAATAAAAATTTAGTTGTTCTTACTGTTGGTACAATGATGCAGCATTTGGTAAAAGAGTTAAGAAAGAAAAACATTAGATCAATCCATTTCTTCTTGCGCGAAGCACTTTCTCTTTATTTACAGTACGAAGAGATTGAAAACTCTGTCATCCTCGTTAAAGGATCGCGCGGAATGAAGATGGAAGAATTCGTTAACATTTTGGAAAAAAGGTTTGAATAATGTTCTACTATTTATTTGAATATATCAACAGAGCATTCAACCCTCCGGGATTCGACATCTTCCGATTCTTAACTTTTCGTTCAGCTCTAGCTGCAATTACAGCATTGCTTTTCTCTTTCATACTCGGGCCAAAGATTATTGGCAAGCTTAAACAAAAGCAAGTTGATCAACCAATTCGCGATGAAGGCCCTAAAACACATAAGAAAAAGGCCGGTACGCCAACAATGGGTGGTTTGATAATCCTTTTTTCAGTAATAGTTCCGGTTTTGTTGTGGGCTGATTTAAAAAGTTCTTTCATCTTACTTGTTCTCTTAGCAACGATTATCCTAGGCTTTGTTGGATTTGTTGATGATTATCTGAAAGTGGTTAAGAAGTTGCCAAAAGGATTGATTGCACGTTACAAACTGCTTGGACAAGTTTTAGTTGGTTTAGTTGTTGGCGCAGCAGTTTATTTTCTGCCGGAGTTTGCTCAGTATAACACACAAACAACATTACCCTTCTTCAAAAATTTGAATTGGGATTTCGGAATTCTTTTTATCCCTTGGGTTGTGTTCATTATAACAGCTACCTCTAATGCAGTGAATTTAACAGATGGACTTGATGGTCTCGCAATAGGAACAGTCTTAATTGTGATGATTGCTCTTGCAATTCTTTCCTATATAACCGGGAACGTTATTTACGCAGATTATTTGAATATCATCTACATGCCGGGCAGCGGTGAACTTACAGTTTTTATTGCTGCGCTAATTGGTGCAGGGCTTGGATTTCTCTGGTTCAATTTTTATCCGGCACAAGTTTTTATGGGAGATACCGGTTCACTAGCTCTTGGTGGTGCGTTCGGTGTGATGATGATTTTGATTAAGAAGGATTTACTAATTCCAATTCTTGGCGGAATATTTTTTATTGAAACTATTTCTGTGATTTTTCAGCGATTGTACTTCAAATACACAA
>JBHEKZ010000515.1:0-4656 GCA_041859025.1 Melioribacteraceae bacterium
TGAAAGACAGCGATAAAGAAATGTTGGAAGATCTTGTAGTTGCCGCCGTTAATAAAGCTCTTCAGAAAGCCGGTAAAATGGCTGAAGATGAAATGTCTAGCTTAACTAAGGGCATGCTTCCTCCAGGTATGAACATTCCGGGATTTTAATTGTGTTAATTGCAGAACCATTACAAAAAGCCATTGATGAGCTTAGTAAATTGCCGTCGATTGGGAAAAAGACAGCCCAGCGCTTAGCAATACATCTCTTGAAGAACGATAAGGAAACTGTTGAAGCACTCATATTATCACTGCGCGAATTGAAAGAGAAAATTCGCTTTTGCAATGAATGTTTTAATATCTCGGTTGAAGAAACCTGCGACATTTGCAAGAGTGCAAAACGGGATCGCGCAATAATGTGTGTTGTTGAAGATGCAAGCGATGTTATATCTATAGAAAAAACTAACGAGTACAATGGCCTTTATCACGTTTTGGGCGGTGTCTTAGATCCTCTTTCTGGAATTACCGCCGACCGTCTTAAAATAAAAGAGCTGCTTACAAGAATTTCCAACAACGATGTGAGAGAAATAATATTAGCGTTAAATCCAAATGCTGAAGGAGACGCAACATCGTTGTACTTAAATAGACTGTTAAAAGATACTAGCGTGAAGATTTCCCGCATAGCCCGCGGTTTACCAATCGGCGGTGATATTGAGTTTGCTGATTCAGCTACTATTGGAAGAGCATTTATTGGAAGAATTCAACTCTGATGAACGAATGGTATAAAGACTGGTTCAATTCCGAACTTTATCTTTCTGTTTATCAGCACAGAAACGATGAAGACGCAAAGCAGTTGTGCGATTTAATTTTGAGCTCGACAAATCTGGCTAAAGGTGCTAAAATTTTAGACGCTGCTTGCGGTGCCGGAAGACACTCGAATATTTTTAGCGGCCTTGGGTTTGATGTTGTTGGGTTCGACTTAAGCAAAACTTTGCTTCAAATTGCGGTTCAAAATTCTAAGCAGAAATTTCTTTCAACAAAGTTTTTTTGCTCTGATATCAGAAATGTTCCTCTCAATTCGAAGTTTAACTTGATTGTGAATTTGTTTACAAGCTTTGGCTACTTTACCACAGATGAGGAGAATTTTAGGTTTATAAAACAAGCTTATAATCTGCTTAATCCCGGCGGATATTATGTGCTCGATTATTTTAATGAGAAATTACTTAGAAAGAATTTAGTAGCTGAAAGTGAAAGAGAAGTTAATGGCGGTAAGATTTTCGAGAGAAGGGAAATTTCGGATAATCGTGTTGTGAAAGAGATTAAAGTCCTATCCGGCACAGAGGAAATTAAGTTCTTCGAATCAGTTGCCTTATACTCGAAAGAGGAAATTCTTGCTGCAAGCAGCGAATTCGGATTTGAGTGTTTTCATGTTTTTGGCGATTATGCCGGAAATCCATTTGATGAATTGAAATCAAATAGACTTATCCTAGTAATGCAAAAATGAAATACATATTAAGCATAGTGCTTTTGTTTATACTTTCTTCTTGCGATCTCTTTTCTACACGGGATCCAGAACTTCCAACAACCGCATCCACTACACAAATCCCGGCAACTACTCCCGATATTCTCTTTAGCAACCTCAAATCCTCGATAGAAGATAAGGTGCTGGATAATTATCTTGGTTGTTTTGCTGATCAAGCCTACACTTTTAAGAAATATTACTTTACTGCATCTGCCGGAGCTTTTGCGCAATTTCCGGTGCTAAGTAACTGGGGACTAGAAGCTGAGAGGCAGTATTTCAACAATCTCAATACGATTTCTCTCACTGGAAAATCGGTTACGCTCACTTTCTCAAACCAATTTAATACACCGCTAGGAGACAGCGCAGTTTACCAACTTGATTATACCCTAAATGTGAATACAAAAGATCAATCGATTACCGGTGAATATATCGGATCAGCGCAATTTAAAATTTACCTTGATAAGAGAAATCAGTGGGTTATTGGAAATTGGGAAGATATACGTAAGAATAACCTAAAATCCTGGAGCGACCTGAAAGGGAGGCTTTATTAAAAAGGTTTTAATATTAATAGGATTGGGACTTTTACTATACAGTTGTAATCCGTTTGCACCGGAATTGGATGAAACTTTAGGATCGGGGAGCGGTTTAATAAGCGATCAGTCCTCAGTTCAAGGTGTATTCCAAAATTTTCAGTATGCATATACTTTTAAGGACACATTAATTTATAGCCAATTACTTAACAATGATTTTACATTTAGTTATCGCGATTATGACTTAGGAGTTGATGCCAGCTGGGGGCGCGATGAAGATATGCGAGTAACTAATGGATTATTCCAAAATACTCAGCGACTTGATCTAACTTGGAATAATATTATTACAATGACTACTGATTCTACAAGAATCGTAAGGAGTTTTAATTTAACCATTACTTTTAACCCAACAGACATTATCTTTATAGATGGTAAAGTGAACTTGACGCTGGGAAAAAACGATGATGGAAAATGGAAGATAATTCACTGGATTGATGAATCTAATTTTTAGGAACAATGTTTACATTTTATCTAAGTGAGGCTTTTAGATTATTTAGAAAAAGCGGTTACAACTCTGTTGTACTGATCTTTGTAACATCACTTGCAGTTTTTGTTACAATCGCTTCTCTTTTTATAGTAATTGGTGTGCAAGAATTAGACAGCAATATAAAGTCGGGTATAAAACTAAATGTATTCTTAAACCCGAATTTATCCGATAGTAAAATTGATACAATAAAAAATGAATTAGGAAAAATCGATCAAGTTAAGTCAGTTGAATATATAAACAGTGAGACAGCCGGCAGCAAATTCATTATAGAAACCGGCGAGAATTTTAGAGAAGTACTTGATGAAAATCCTCTTCCAAATTCATTTAAGGTTTCATTAAAGTTAGCACATATTGATGGCAGTTCTGTCGAACTGGTTGCCTCGCGAATAATGCAAATTAATGGGATTGAAGATGTAATTTATGATTATCAGACTACATTCAAACTTTTGAAAACTCTTAAGATGATTCAGTACTTTTTTTATCCGTTGGCTGTTTTGTTAGTCCTGCTTTCAATTTATTTAGTCTACAGCAACAACAAACTGCTGATTAAACAAAATGCTAATCTGTTTAGGACAATGAGGTTGGTTGGTGGTAAGATTGGCAGTATAAGAATTCCAATAATACTTAACGGTTTTATTATCGGTATGATATCGGCAGTAATTTGCTTATTGCTTTTTAATTTAACCATGCTTTTATTGACTGCTGCTCTAAATAATCTTAAATTCGACCGTTACTATTTCATAATAAATGCTACTATTATTGTGATTAGCATCTCATTAGGAATTGTGGGCAGTTATTTATCTTCGCGCGAAATAAAAAAGTTAAAAAATTAATCCTCATGAATGGAGTTGTTTAATGAAAAGAATTTCCATCTTATTACTCTTTGTTTTGGTCAGTGTAAGTTTTGCTCAGTCAAAAGGTTATGACTTAGGATCCTCCGGTGTTAGAACTTTTCAGCAAAGCGGATTCTTTGATCTATCGGACCCTGAAACAGTTAATATCACTGTTTCTGTTTGGGGATGGGTCAGATATCCGGGCAAATATAAAATTCCGGTTAATACCGATATTAGCGATTTGATCTCCTTTGCCGGCGGTCCGGTTGAAGGGGCTGATCTTGAAGATATAAGAGTTATACGCGTGCTTGAAGACTCGACACAGCAAATGATAAAATTTAGTTTCAATGATGTAATGTATGAAGCAAAATTACAGAATAGGTATAGGAAAGTCCCAAAACTGGATGCCGGGGATGTGCTAGTTATGCCAGGAGAGCCCAAATTATATTTTAGAGATCACTTTTCAATTTGGATGTCGGTTATTAGTATGCTGATATCCTTATCAATTTTAGCATTAAACATCATTAAAGGGTAGTAGGTGCAATTGTGAATAAAACAACCGTTCAACCTCACATTCAAGAGACCCATACTTTAAGAGACTATATCAATTTAGTGAAATTAAATTTTGTTCCAATATTTTTGATTGCTTTAACAGGGCTCTTAGTTGCAATAATATATGCCGTGAACGCACCGGATATATATAAGTCAACCACAGTATTGAAACTTTCAAAACCACAAGGTTCAGTCCTTTCTGGTTCTTTGTTACCTGAATTTCAAGATTTTGGAAGCGACAGATTTATTGCTAACGAAATTGAAATTCTTAAAAGCTACAAACTAAGATCAAAAGTTGCCAATGCCTTGCTGGACAGTTTCAGCATTTCACCTTCAAAGAATAAGTACTACATGATATTTGAAGATCCTTCTGAACTAAAGCAAGGTAAGTTCAGACTAAAAACAGTTGAACAAATAGTAGGCATGCTTCCCTCAAAAGTTTCTATTGATCAGAAGCGTGGCTTAGATATTGTTGAAATTTCTGTTGAGTCGCCATCTCCAATGGAAGCATCAATGATTGTGAACTGTTATGCAGATGCTTATAAAGGGATTAACCTTTCCTACAATAGGGAGCAGTTAACAAGAGTAAAAAATTTCTTAGCCACTCAGCGCGATGAAAAGCAGTCTGAACTTATTAGTGTTGAAGAAACCTTAAAAAACTACCAAGAGCAAAGGGGCATTGTTGAATTACCCG
>JBHEKZ010000613.1:0-2730 GCA_041859025.1 Melioribacteraceae bacterium
GTTAAACACGAAATTGTACTTTGTCCCGGCGATCAGTTTACGCTTAAGCCTGGTATGCTGCATTGGTTTCAAGCTGGGGCGGATGGTGCTGTAGTTTCAGAATTCTCTACAAAAAGTCTGGATGAATTGGACATATTTACAGATACGGAAATAAAAAGAATTCCCGAAATTGAAAACTGAATTTGGGATTAAATTGAAATGAGCGTTTTAGGTATAGACATTGGCGGAACAAATATCCGCGTAGGTTTAATTGATAACAATTCTCTCATAAGAGTTGAATCGATTAAGATTAATAATACAACAGATGAAATGGAAACAAACTATGAACTAATATCTCTAATCAAAAAGTTCGACTTAACTGCGGTTGAAGGAATTGGTGTTGGTGTCCCAAGTGTTGTTGACGTTGAGAAAGGTATTGTTTACGAGGTTCAAAATATTCCAGCATGGAAAGAAGTTCATCTAAAAACAATTCTTGAAGCCAAATTTAAAATACCTGTCTTTGTTAACAACGATGCTAATTGCTTTGCAGTTGGTGAAAAGTATTTTGGCAAAGGGAAAAAATATCAAAATGTTGTTGGCTTAATTATAGGAACTGGGATGGGAGCCGGTATTATTCTAAACGGCAAACTCTATTCGGGAGTAAATTGCGGCGCTGGAGAATTCGGTATGATTTCATTTCTTGAGCACAATTACGAGTTTTACTGTAGCGGACAATACTTTGAAAAAGTTTTTTCAACTTCCGGTTCTACTTTGTTCGAAAGAGCAAAAGGGGGAGATAAAACCTCTCTTGAAATATTTAATAAATATGGAGCAAATCTAGGTGAAGCTATTAAAATGATTATGTACGCGCTTGATCCCGAAGTAATCATTCTTGGCGGCTCTGTAAGTAAATCATTTGAGTTTTTTAAAACAGAAATGTGGAATGTGATAAAAAGTTTCGCTTATACTAAATCAAGAGATGGAATTAAGATTGAAACATCGGGTGTTGAACATGTTGCTATACTAGGTGCCGCAGCACTTTATTATGATGCTACTCAAACTAAAAACCTTAGCTAATCGGTAAAACCCAAATAAAATCTTGACGGAGTAATATTATGACTTCTAGCAAACAAATATATTCGGGAAGGTATACAACTTTTCTTTTGTTAATCACTGCAATAATTTCATTTCAAGTCTTTGGTCAGAAAACCGCTAAACTAAAATTTAATAGCGAAGGTAAATTCAAAATTGTTCAGTTTACGGATGTCCATTTAAAAATCGATAACAAGCCAAGATGTGATAGTGTCTTAAATGTAATGGAATCGGTCATAAAAATTGAAAAGCCGGATTTGGTTATTCTTACCGGCGACGTAGTAACATCAAGGCCGGTAAAGGATGCATGGTCAATTGTTACCAGACCTATGCGTGATGCGCATATCTCTTGGGCTGCTGTTTTTGGTAATCACGACCACGAACATGGATTTACTAACAAGCAGATAATGGATCACCTCATAGATTTACCTTTCAATGTTTCTGCTTATGGTCCAACAGAAATTCATGGAATAGGGAATTATATCTTAGAAGTTGTAGGCTCGAAATCGCAAAAGACAGAGGCAGTACTTTATTGCTTCGATTCAAATGCATATACCGGCGTTAAGGACAATGAAGAAATTGGCCATTATGATTGGATAAAATTCAGCCAAATAGAATGGTATCGTTCTCAAAGCGAAATAATGACTAAAAAAAATGAAAACAAACCTTATCCGGCACTTGCATTCTTCCATATACCACTGCCTGAATACTCTGATGTACAGAAAAAAGTTAACACAGTAGGCGATAAAGAAGAAAATGTATCCTCACCAAAAATCAATTCTGGTATGTATAATGCTTTATTAGACATGAGAGATGTTATGGCAACATTTTGCGGACATGATCACAATAACAATTACATTGGAACTTTGAACGACATAGCACTTGCTTATGGATGTAAAACAGGGAAAGACTCTTATGGTAAACTTGATAAAGGAGGGCGGGTAATTCTTCTTTATGAAGGTCAAAGAAAATTTGACACTTGGATTCATAACACTAAGGAACCAGCAAAATATTTTGTTACTTATCCGGATTCTTTTAGAAAATAATTACAGGCCAGCATGAAAATTGCATTGATCAAAAACTCATTTACTTTACTATTCTTTTTATTCATTAGTGCCCAGACGTTCTCACAGCCAAATAGTTTTGATATAACAAAATTTGGTGCAAAGGCGGATGGTGTTACAAATAATGCGAAATTTATCCAAAGCGCAATTGATGTTGCATCATCATCTGGCGGAGGAAGGGTTATTATCCCATCCGGGAATTTTGCAAGCGGAACGATAGTTCTTAAATCGAATGTGGAATTACACCTTGAACTTGGTGCCAGATTGCTTGGAAGTGTAAACAGACTTGAATATTCCGACACAATTGCGCTTGCATTAGTTGTTGCTAAAGATCAGAAGAATATTTCTATAACTGGCAAAGGAGTGATTGACGGACAAGCTCCGGAATTATTAAAGAATATTTTTGTACTGCTCGAAAATGGAACGATAACAGATGCCACCTGGAAGTTTAAGCGTCCGGCTGAATCTGTTCGCCCTATGCTTATTCACATAATTTCCTGCCAAAAAGTCTATCTGAATGAAATTACGGTTAAAAATTCGGCGATTTGGGTCCAAAATTTTAGTAAATGTCGTGATGTTGTACTTGATAAAATAA
>JBHEKZ010000007.1:0-3258 GCA_041859025.1 Melioribacteraceae bacterium
TTATAAAGGATTGAGCGACAAGAAAGAAAATTATTGGTATCTGCCCGCTTCATGGAAGGCTGTAATCAAGAAGGGAAGAATTGATTTATGGCAAGTGTATGCGGACGCAAAAATTCCTTATGACATTATTATCAAAAACAAATAGAGACATGACTGCGTCTAAACTGCTGTCCACCGCATAAAGCGTGGGAAAGAATTAAAAGCAGCGAAGTTAGGTGCAGATAAATTTGTAAGGAATAGATAGTTGAATCCATTTCTCAGAATAATCGAAATTCTAATTCTATTATTGCTCAAGAAATATAAACATCACCCGGTCTTGCAATAAACTATAAATGACATAATAAAAAGAATAGATAGATATGAAAGCAGTTATATGTACAAAATATGGCCCGCCGGAAGTTCTTCAAATAAAAGAGGTGGATAAGCCTATACCAAAACCGAATGAAGTTCTTATTAAAATCTTTGCTACAACAGTACACATAGGCGATACTAAGATTAGGCGTTTTGAACCGGGATTAGGAGCGGTTAAGGATTTCTTCTTCAAGCCGGTAATGCGCCTCATTCTCGGTTTCACTAAACCAAGAAAAGAAATACTCGGAATGGAACTCTCCGGAGAAATTGAAGCTGTCGGTAAAGATGTTACTTTATTCAAAGCAGGCGATCCGGTATTTGCGGCCACCGAATTTAGATTTGGTACATACGCAGAGTACTGCTGCGTTCCAGAGAATGGAGTGATTGCAATTAAACCAATTAATATGACACATGAAGAAGCCGCGCCGGCATCAAACGGCGCAATAACTGCGATGATTCATCTAGGAGAAGCAAACATCGGTAAAGATGATAAGGTGTTAATCTATGGCGCTTCCGGAAGTGTGGGTACTTATGCGGTTCAGATTGCAAAATATTATGGCGCAGAAGTTACCGCAGTTTGCAGCACTTCGAATATAGAAATGATAAAATCTCTTGGCGCTGATAAGGTAATTGATTATACCAAAGAAGATTTTACAAAGAATGGGGAGACTTACGATGTTATTTACGATGCTGTCGGTAAAATTGAATCTTCAAAACGAAAAATATCTTTATCTAACAAGGGACGCTATCTGAATGTTCTTACCGCGTCGGGCAGTATCAAGTTAAAGGTTAGTGATCTTTACAAAATCAAAGAACTCTGTGAAGCCGGAAAACTGAAAACTGTGATTGACAAATGTTATCCGCTGGAAGAAATTGTAGAAGCTCATAGGTACGTTGACAAGGGACATAAAAAGGGAAATGTTGTAGTAACTGTGAACTAATTTACTCGCATTAAATATATGGTTCAATTATGAAAGGGAACCTATTACTTATTTTGTTAGCAGTTGGAATTATCAGCTGCAGTAAGGATGACAGTCCTACAAACAATAACCCAAATAATGGGGGACGATATTCTGCAGACTTTGAAACCATCTGGAAAAGTTTTGATAAGGATTATGTCTTTTTCGATTATAAGAAAATAGACTGGACTTCAGTTTATAATACTTATTCCCCTCAAGTTGCAAAAATTACCAGTTATGATGAGTTTATAATATATATGAAAAGTATGCTGGCGCCGCTAAAAGATGTGCACGTATGGATTAAAAAAAGTAATGGTCAATTTGTTCAGCCCTTTTTCCCATCTTATACTGTAAACTGGAATAAGGCAATTTGGCAAAAGTATATTTCAAATTACCGCTGGCATCAGCAGAGTTCTTCGTGGGGTTGGTTTAAGCAGGATTCAATTGGATATATAGCTGTTACAAGCTGGAATAAAGATGAGATTAATTTGCAAGACTTTGATGCGGCAATGGACAGTATGCGGAATTGCAAAGGAATTATTTTTGATATTAGAATGAATGGAGGAGGATACGGGCCTATTGCCGGAAGTATTGGGGGTCGTTTTGTTCCCGATAAATTTAACTGCGGTTATTATCAGCTGAGGAATGGGGATAATCATAATAATTTCACTTCAATGGTTCCTATTGAATATCCTAAAAGAGGGGATTGGCAATTTACCAAACCAATAATTTTACTGATGGGAAGAGGATGCTTTAGTACATCGGAGATTTTTGCGGCGGGAATGACAAAGCTACAGAATTGTATTTCGATAGGTGATACAACCGGAGGAGGTTTAAGCAATAGTAAACAATTGAGTTTGTCAAACGGTACTGTTTATTCTGTTTCCGATCAACTAATTTATGATACCGATAAGAAAATTGTTGAATCTGTAGGTGTAGCACCGCAGTTAATTGTTAAATGGAATATAAATTTCGTTAATGCCGGTCAAGATCCGGTTTTTGATTATGCATTGAATCTTTTGAAAAGTAAATAGAAATAATATGGAAACAGATAAAAATAAAGATGAGATTCTCAAGCAATTCAAGCAAGGACCCGTATTACTTGAGGATGCAATAAAAAGTATTGATGATAGTGAACTGGATTACCTTCCAATGAACCCGGGCTGGACAATAAGGCAAATTATTCATCATATAGCCGATGGAGATGATCTCTGGAAAATAGGAATTAAGATTGCTTTGGGTAATGAACAAAGTGAATTTAATCTTCAATGGTACGCAGAATATCCTCAGACGGAATGGGCAGAAAAGTGGAGTTACGCAAAGCGCTCTATCGAAGCATCACTTTCTTTATTGAAAGCAGTTAGGATTCATTTGGTACAATTACTTGAATCTGTTGATAATGGATGGAATAAAACAGTGCGGTTCAGAAAACCGGATGGTGCAATTGAAATTGTGACAGTTGGTTTTGTAATTCAAATGCAGTCAGATCATCTGGCGCACCATGTTAAAAGAATAGAAGCTATACGGCAAGAGTATTCAGGCAGATAGCCGTCAATTCTCAACTACTAAACTTTTAGCATTGCTGAGTATGGTTTGCTGATTTACATACACTAAAAAACCAAATGAGATTATAATTAAAAACTAACGAGGTTAGGAAAATGAATTACTTAATCCTTTCTTTAGTATGGGTACTTTATTGTGCCCTGCATAGTTTTTTAATTAGCATCCGGTTTACAAATATTATGTCTCGCTTATTAAAGAATTATTATGCTTTCTACCGGCTATTCTATGTGGTGATATCTTTAGTGCTTCTTGTAATGGTTTTAGATTATTCTAACCAGATTGATAAGGAGATTATTATAACTTACTCACCTGCATGGTCGATAATACGTAACATTTTGATGTATGGTTCGCTCATAATGTTTTTTTGGGCTTTCTTCTTCAACTA
>JBHEKZ010000043.1:0-5217 GCA_041859025.1 Melioribacteraceae bacterium
TTTGCTCAATCAACTACATTAGAACCAACATTAAGTTTGATAGATGTCTCGGGAATTAAAGTTCCTTATCAAAATGGAATGCCTCTTCCGACTTTCGAAAAACAAAGTGCTAGAACAGTAATAGATTTAGCGGGCGAGTGGAAGAAATTAAGATTTCCAACAATTGACAATGTTTCTCTAGCTAAGAGAGATGCCGCTGGTGTTGCCGCTCTTGAAACTGATGCTGCTGGTAAACAGCTTTCAAATTTTAATGATTCCGGCTGGAGTAAAAAATCTTTACCCGGCGTTGAAAATGGACTTACCGCAGAAACATCTCCTAACGGATTGTTTCCCGAAACATATTATGATGGTGTTTGGTATAGAAAAAATTTCAATGTTGACTTAGCTAACTCCGGTAAGCTTGCCAAGCTGATGTTCTATTCTGTTAATTATGTGTGTGATGTTTGGATAAATGGAAAGTATGCCGGTTATCATGAAGGTGGTTACACCCCTTTTGCATTTGATGTCTCTTCTTTGTTGAATTACGGCGCCACAAACACTATCGCAATCAGGGTTGATAACATCGCTTGGGATTCTAGAAAAGATATTGTTCCTTACAATAAAGTTGATTGGTTTAACTGGGGCGGTGTTATTCACGATCTCTATCTTGAATTCAGCGACCCGGTTTCTGTTTCAAGGGTAAATGTAGTCCCGGTTGATTTGGAAGGAAATATCGATGCTACTGTAATTCTAAACAATATTGGCGTTGCCGCTACTGCAAATATTGCTGTAAAAGTTTATGAAGCATCTGTCAATCAAGCGAATATCCAATCAGAATATGCAAAAGATTTGGTTGGTTCCGAAGTTGCTCTAAGTGGTATTTCGGAGAAGCAAATTAGTTTGGGTGCGAAAAGCGTTTCGGCTTGGAAGACAAGCTTGAAAATACCCAATCCAAAGTTGTGGACAATGAAAAACCCCAACTTATATATAATGAAGGTTACAGTAACGAAGGATTCAAAAATTGTTGATGAGTATTATACTCAGCTTGGAGTTAGAACTGTTGCAACAAAGAGTGGTAAGTTTTTATTAAACAATAAAATCATGTATTTGCCGGGTGTAGCCAGACATGAAGAACATCCTGATTATGGAAGAAGCGTTCCCAAAAACATAATCTATTCGGATTTGCAAACGGTAAAAAGCTTGAACGCATTGTACTTGAGAACTGCACACTATCCGAATCATCTTTACACTTATCTTATTGCAGATAGACTTGGCATTGCAATCATGGAAGAAATTCCGGTTTGGCAATGGGATACCCAGCAAGTCTGGGATCTACAAAATGCCCGTCAGATTCATATTCAAATGTTCAGAGAGATGGTTTATAAAGATTATAATCGCCCATCGGTGGTAATGTGGAGTACTTCCAACGAATGCCATTATGACGGAGGTGGAAGATTAACTTATCACAATAATCTAAAGAGTGACTACAGAAATAATTATGATGATAAACGATTACTGACACAATCAGCAGCGGCAGATAAACCGGGTGCAGCCGATGTAACGCAAGAACCTCTTGATGTTGCCGGGTGGACAATCTACTATGGAATATTTTATGGAACAAGCAGAAGCTATTTTGGACCAACATATACTTTTGTTAACAATGCCAAGACAGCATTTCCCAACAAACCAATAATTGATACCGAATTTGGATATTGGTCTTCGGAAAATGGCTCGTCTGAAAGTGAGCAAGTTAAAGTTCTTACAGAAACCTTTAACGGATTCAAACCGCATTTGCCGTATGACGCTTCCGGTGCCGAAAACACTTCCGGCAACTTAATGGGAACTACTTGGTGGTGTGTTTACGATTGGTATCAGCCAAAACCAAAATCTCAAGGTTGGCAGACTATGGGTGTAATTTCTATGGACCGCAAAACTGAAAAACAAGTTGCCGGTACATTAAGAACCACATACTTGCCGTTTGTAAGTAAAGATGGTATTCCGGTTGGTGTTAAAAACGAGTCGAAAGAAATACCGACAGAATTTTCTCTCGAACAAAATTATCCCAATCCATTTAATCCGGAAACCACAATTACATATAATCTCTCTGCTGCAAGCTATGTGAGCTTAAAGGTATACGATATGTTGGGACGCGAAGTAACAACACTAGTTAACGAACATAAACAAGCGGGAATACATAATTCTAGATTTTCAATTCTAAATTCTGGCTTATCCTCTGGAATTTATTTCTATACACTTAAAGCCGGAGAGTTTGTTTCTACAAAGAAAATGGTGTTAATTAAATAGCTTATTAAATTAATAACGAGCCACTTATTAAATTAATAAGTAAGCGTTTACATAACCGCCGTAAGACTTCGAAATTGCTCTAAATTCGTTGCTTTACGGCGGTATTATTTTTGCTCTAATTCAAACCTATGCAAAATCCAATTACAATTTTAGATGCAATAATAATTCTGCTTTACGTAGTTGCGGTTCTTACTCTTGGTCTGTATATAAAAAACAGCGATAAGAACCTAACCGATTATTTTCTTGCCGGAAGAAAGTTAGGCTGGTTTGCCATAGGTATTTCTTTATTTGCCACAAATATTTCTAGTGAACATTTTATCGGTCTGGCCGGCGGCGGTGCATCCAGAGGTTTAGCGGTTGCTCAGTTCGAGCTTATTGCGATTTTCTTCTTAATTGTTCTCGGCTGGTTCATTGCGCCCATCTACAGAAATTCAAAAATATTTACCACTCCCGAGTTTTTAGAAAAAAGATTTGATGCTTCAACAAGAAAATTTTTCAGCGGGCTTTCAATTTTTACCTATGTAGTTACAAAAATTTTAGTAACACTTTTTGCGGGCGGAATCTTATTTAACAAAATTTTTGGCTGGAGTATTTTCACCTCTTCTATTATCATTATATTAATCACCGGTGTTTATACGCTTGTTGGTGGCTTTTCGGCTGTAATAAGAACACAAGTTTTTCAAGGTGTTCTGTTGATAATTGGGGCTTTTCTCTTAACCGCGTTTGGACTATCAGAAGTAGGCGGGTTTCAAGGTTTACGCGAAAGACTTCCGCTTGAACATTTCCAAATGTTTAAAGCCAGCAGCGATCCGGATTTCCCTTGGACTGGAATTATCTTTGGAGCTCCGATTATTGCATTTTGGTATTGGTGTGCCGATCATTACATGGTCCAAAGAATTTTGGGCGCCAAATCTGCCGAAGATGCTCGAACAGGATCACTCATTACAGCCTTTCTCAAAATACTGCCCTTATTTCTTTTAGTTATGCCCGGTTTAATTGCAATAGCATTATATCCTGAAATTCAAGGCGATGAAGCTTACCCGATGCTAATTTCCAGCGATCTATTACCGACTGGGATAAAGGGAATTGTAATTGTAGGATTTTTAGCGGCCGTAATGTCTTCGCTTTCTGCTGCTTTCAATAGTATAGCGGCCTTGTACACAATAGATTTTTATAAGCCCAAACATCCTGATGCTTCCGACAGAACTTTAGTTCTTGTTGGAAGAATGGCTACAATTACCGCGATCTTTATAGTAATACTATTTGTTCCATTTATAAAGCTAGTAAATTCCAATATTTATATCTTTTTGCAAGGAATGCAGGCTTTTATTAGCGCTCCAATTGCAGCTGTATTCTTATTCGGATTTTTATTAAAAAAAGTAAATGCCAAAAGTGTTTTGTTTGCTTTTGTTCTTGGTGAAGTATTGGGATTATCCCGATTCATAATAGAAATAATGATTAATTCCGGATTTGTTAAGAACTCTTTTCTGTCTGCCTTTGTTAGTGTTAACTACCTACACTTCACAATACTGGTTTTTGTCTTTACATCGTTGGCAATGATTATTCTTAGTTATGTTTTTCATTACGGTTCCGATATAGGTAATTCAAAATTTAACTCAATCATAGATGAATATTTTTCTACAAATGTTGATAAAGGATTGGTTCGTGTATCTAAAGGAAGAATACACGTTTTAGCATCCTTTTTCATTTTACTTTTGACTTTGAGTTTGTGGTATCTATTTGTATAATAAATTAGACTAGAGAAAACTTGTTTAACAAGTTCACTCAAAATAAACTAACACAACCAATAGGAGGAGCTATGAAAAAACTGTTAATGGCCTTAATGTTAATTACGGCTGTTGCAACTCAGGCACAAACCTGGGTATTCCAATCGTTTGATACATCAGTTAAAGACGGTTGGTGGGATATGGCTAACATGTACAACAACCAGGGCGATTCTAAAGCCTTGTGGGATGTTACCGATAATGCAGCAGACAAAAAAGAAGGCTCAGGTAGTCTTAAGTTAGATTATCTCTGCGGTGCCGGCGATGGCTGGGGCGGTTACATTGTACGCACAAGCATTAAGCCTTTTGTAAATAATGCTGTATGGGATTTATCAGCTGGAACAAAACTTACGTTCTGGTATAAAGTTACAAAGCCAGTTGTAAAATCAAAGGGCGGTACTACTATAGTTGAAGTAAAAATGTGTGATATTCAAGATGGTCAAGAAAACCGAGTGTTCCGTGAAGTAGCTATGGACTTAGCAGATGCTTCAGGACAATGGAAACAAATTTCAGTTGACTTTACAATGGGTTCTGATAAAACAGTAGCATGGGCATATCAGGCTGGTCCAGTCGAAGGTAGAGATATGCAGTGGGATAAAGTAAACGGAATGGAATTCGCAGTAGTTTACGTTCCTGATGGTGGCGGAAGTGCAACAGCTACACCAACGGCAGCTGGTACAGTATTAATTGACGGTATGGCTATTGAAGGTGATAGATATGCTCCACCGCTATTTAACTTTGACAACTCAGCTTCTAAATGGGGTCTCGATCCTATGGATTGGGCAGGAGATGCCGGTAAAGGCGCAGTAAAACTTACAGATGAAGCTACTGATAAAGTTGAGGGTGCTGGTTCATTAAAGTTCGATTATACATGCAATGCTTCTCAAGATTGGGGAGGCTTCGTCGCTTTTGATATGGCTGTAACACCTCCGGATAAATTTGTTGAAAGAACAGCTCTAGTTCTTTGGTTAAAAAACACAAAGGCAATTGTTAGTGCAAAACCGGAAAGAGCAATGTTGCGTTTCTTTATTATGGAAAAGAGTAATGGTACAGATACTGAAGAATGGATCATAAAAGTTCCGATTGATCTAAGCAAGGTTAGCGATTGGACACGTTATGTTCTTCCATTAAAAACAAAAACATTGCCTAA
>JBHEKZ010000053.1:0-4370 GCA_041859025.1 Melioribacteraceae bacterium
CAATCCATCTGCATAAAGAAAGGAAGCCGCATCCGCTACTCAAATCCATTTGATGAACCGTGCGAGTATGTTTCCTTTTGTGTTCCGGCATTCACTATGGAAAGAGTGAGGAGAGAAGCATAACCGCTCTCTCCCATAAATTTATTTTTTAGGAAGTCTTTCTAAATAACTGCTTGTACTTAAAAGTGCGAAGCGGTCTTTATTGCGCAGTTCTTCTATAGATTCACAATTCAAATAACTCATAGAGCTTTTTAAGCCGTCAGAAATCGCGTTAATGACATTTCTTACAGGTCCCTTATATGGAACCATTGTTTCTTCACCTTCAATAAATTCGCTTTTCATTTTTACACCGAATGATGCAGATCCTCGGTACTTCTTCCAGAGCTGATCGCTGTATTTAATTACTTCGCCCGGAGTTTCTTTTGTACCGGCCAGCATTCTTCCAAGCATAACAACATCGGCACCGGCAGAAATTGCTTTTGCAACATCGCCAGGAGATTTGATGCCACCATCGGCTATTAAAGCAATATTCAATTTTTGCTCCTGGCGAGTAAAGTAAACATCAAGCAACGAAGATACTTGTCCAATTCCAATCCCGGTTTGTATAGAGGTTGTGCACATGCTGCCCCCGCCAATTCCAATTCTCACAGCATCTGCGCCGGCATTAACAAGATGAGATAATGTAGTTCCGCCTGCAACATTTCCTAAAATCACTTTTACATTGTATTTCTTTTTTATCTCCTCACATTTGTTTAAAACGTGAGCATTATTAGCGTTGGCGGTATCTATGCATACAAGCATTCTCTTTTCCGCTATTCTTTCTAGTAATTCGTCATCTGCAGTTAAACTTACCGAAACGGCTTGTATTCCATCGCTAGAACTTTCATCTCTAAATAATTCCTTAAGTGATGAATCAAAACGGTTAACAATACCAATACAGCCGAGTGTATTTAATTCACGTGCCATTTCAATTCCACATACAGAATCCATTGGACTTGCAAGCACGGGAACAGCTAATTCTTCGCCAAGAAAAGTAGATTTTATATTTACTTCTGAACGGCTTTTAACACGCGAGATTTCTGTTGGGATTAAACTTATGTCATCATATGTGAGCGATAGTAAATTATTATTAAGATCGCTCTTTGAATAGATTTTCATGATTTTTCCTTGAGTATGATTTTCCGGTTTGGAAGTTAGTTTATGATTTCTACTTCTTCAAACATTGAGAAAAATTTAATGATTTGACGTATGGATTCATTTTTCTAACTTTGCCGAAATTTTTTAAGAACGAGGACTAATGACACAAACTGAGCCAGCTAAATCAACCGGGTGGAAGTTTCCAAAAGACTTTTGGATTGCAAATGTAATGGAGCTTTTTGAACGAGCAGCCTATTACAGTTTTTTTATAGTACTGACATTATATTTGACCAATATAGTTGGATTTACCGATAAAGAAACCGGTGTAATAGCGGGCGTATTTTATGCCGGAATATTTTTCTTTACACCATTTATGGGAGCCGCTGCCGATAAAATCGGATTTAGAAATGGTATGCTAACAACGTTCTCATTACTTACAATCGGATATTTAGCATTAGCGCTATTTCATTCAAAGTTAATTGTACTTTTCTTTTTACTAATTGTAATGGCGGGTGCTTCATTTATAAAACCACTTATTACCGGAACAGTAGCAAAAACCACTACAACAGATAATCGAGCTCGAGGTTATTCTCTTTTCTATTGGATTGTAAATATCGGTGCGTTCAGCGGTAAAACATTTGTTCCCTATATACGTCAAGGTCTGGGACTAGAGAACGTTTATTTCTTTTCTGCAGCAATGGCATTGTTTGCCTTAGTGTTTGCTTTCTTTTTTTACAATCCGCAAAATTTTGCCGGAGAGAAAAAAACCGTTAAACAAATTTCAGATACACTTATTAAAGTAATTAAGAAACCGCGCTTAGTTTTTTTGATTCTAATTGTTTCGGGCTTTTGGATTACCCAAGGTCAATTATATGCTTCGATGCCAAAGTATGTAATTAGGTTGCTTGGAGAGAGCGCTAAACCAGAATGGCTCGCTAATGTAAATCCGTTGATTGTTGTACTTTTAGTTGTATTAATAACTCAGCTAATGAAAAATTGGAAAGCTGTTAACTCAATCTTAATTGGTATGATGATAATGCCCTTTTCAGCATTTGCAATGTCGCTGGGGCAAAGTTTTGAGGGCTCATCAGGCAATTTAATATCAATATTTGGACTAGTATCGCTGCATCCGCTTACTTTAATGATGATTATCGGAATTGGAATTCAAGGGTTGGCAGAATGTTTTATTTCTCCCCGTTATTTAGAATATTTTTCTTTGCAAGCTCCGAAAGGTGAAGAAGGAATCTATCTTGGTTTCAGCCACCTTTATAATTTTGTTTCTGCCCTTGCCGGATTTATACTCAGCGGATTTTTGTTGGATGTCTACTGCCCCGATCCCAAAACACTGCCCGCCGGACTTACAGAAGCTCAACGAGCAGTTTATTATCAAGATGCCCACATGATCTGGTATTACTTTTTAGCAATTGGATTAGTAGCGGTTTTTGCGCTAATCAGCTTTAAAGTAATAACAGAAAGAATTGATAAATCTAAAGCTGTAAATTAATCTCTAATTTCTATTTGAGCATCGTTGGAAACGACGATGCTCTTATGAAATGGAAGCGAGTGATTTCCATTCTTATTAACACAAATAATTCTTATCGGATAAATTCCTTCTGTCAGCTTTTCCAGTTCAACTTTTAGAATATTTGTGTTCTTATCAAAAGTATATTCAATTTCTTGTTTATTGAAGAAAACAGTAACCATTTTGTGATTGATTCCGCTTTGATCTTCTAGTAGAAACGAAAGTGATAATTTATTCGAGTCTGATTTTGTACTATCTGTTAAAGCAAAGATTTTTGGAATTCCGGCTTTAAAATACTTGGCTAATCCTCTAAATATTCCCCATGCTTGAATCTGGTTAAAATCTTCATTGTTCAATCGCATTTCTTCAAGCCGGCTGGTGTGGAAGCCGCCTTCAATTAAAACTGCGGGAATTTTCGTCTTACGTAAAACGGAAAACCCTTCTCCCGGATATATATTGTAATCGGAATAAGTCCCGTCAAAAGAACCAAGTCCAACCGGATTTCCCATTACGTATGAAAGATCTCTTTCAATATATCTTGCCATATCCTGATTGCACGGTTCATATTCATAATCGATCTGTTTTGCGTGGTAATAAACAGAAGTGTAATTGGTGTAATCATCTTCCGTCTTACCCGGTGCATTGTGATGAACACTTATAAATAAATCGGCGCCGCTGTTATTTGCAAGTACAGAGCGATATCCAAGGTCAACAGTAGCATCTTTATCTCTGGAAATTAAAACATTAACGCCGGCTTGTTCCAAATATTTTTTCAAAGCTAACGATACACGAAGATTTACATCTGCTTCAATTACAAGTCCATTATGGCTTGTATTTCTTCTATCTTCTCCACCATGGCCAGGATCTAGAAATATCTTCTTGCCGGCTAAGAATTGGGAGTACTCAGAAATTGTTTTTTCGCGAACAGCGGTGTCTTTCCAATCAAGAGGGTATTCGAACAAAGGGAAATCTTTGGTTGATGAACATGCAGTAAATAGAATAACGAATAGTAGTGAAGTACTGAGACTTAATAGATTGACTTTACGCATATGTTTCCTTCCATTGCATATTGGCATTGTGGACAATGATTATAGTTGGGTGCGAATTTAAACAAATTCATGTTTTGAATTGCCCTATTTATTATATGACCAAATTCAGTCAATTCGCTTTTTCCAAATTTTATTTGAATTAATTCATCCGGATGCTTTATAAAAATTAGTCTAAGCCCGAATTCTGACACTTCTTTATACAGTTTTGATAAGATGTAAGCATAGAACTTCAATTGCGGGAAATAATTGTCTGCTCTGCCCATAAGCTTTTCTTTTTCAGCAGAATCGGTTTTGTAATCAATAACTATTAGTTTGCCGTCATCAACTATCAACTTATCAATTATCCCGTATAGGTAAAAATCATTTTCCTCGCAATAAACTTCGTATTCATTCTCAAACGCCGAGTACTTTATAAGTCTGTTGTAAGCATCCGATTTGTAAAATTTTAAGATATCATTTTTAATTTGCGTTGTTAGTTTTGTACTATCAGTATTCTTTTCTGCAAGAAGACTCGACAGAATAAATTCATCAAGTTTTTCTTCACTAACATTGTCACTTAAACATTTATGAATAATTCGTCCTCGTAACTGAGCAAATTGCTTATTCGCTTCTTCATCTTCTGTAGGATGAAATTCATATTCATTTTCTATACGCTTCACAAG
>JBHEKZ010000128.1:0-9566 GCA_041859025.1 Melioribacteraceae bacterium
AAAAATTTGTATATCGCAAGAAGCAGGCAAATTGTAAAAGTTGATTGCACGTTGATCTGTATATCCATACGTTTTAAGAATTGGATCGTTTATATTATACGGATTTGGAGCAATTCTAATTTTCGAAAGATCATTCTGAGAGGTCCTTGGAGGATTAACCCAGTAAATATTGGGAATCAGTACACGGCTGCTGTAAATAATTTTTCCACGTGTAGTTGGATCTGCCGTAAGATCATTAGCAGCGATCTGAGCTTTCGTCTGAATGAAATAGTAATACTGTGCTAAAGCTAAAACACCTTTATCTTTGAAAGTATGAGAAGCTGATTTATCATTCTTATCGGATTC
Organism: Melioribacteraceae bacterium; assembly: GCA_041859025.1. GTDB lineage: Bacteria > Bacteroidota > Ignavibacteria > Ignavibacteriales > Melioribacteraceae > Stygiobacter. The sequence goes on from JBHEKZ010000128.1 coordinate 346, forward strand.
ATAAACAACCTCATAAAAAGTTGTGTCTTGATTGGAAACTCTTCTCATAATTCTGTAACCGGCAAATGTTGCAAAGTTTTCAGCTTCGGCTCCTACCCAATTAATTTCGGGACCATCGCCATATGCTGAAATTGTTAACATAGACGGCGGAGGCGGCGCTTGAGGAATTTTATAGCCATGGTCAAAATTCCATTTAGCGCGATAAGCGGAGAGCATAACAGAATCAATCCCGCTGCTTACCCAGCGATCCTTCTTTTTGTCAATTGCTGTTGCATCAGAAGGAAAAGCAAAGTTGGAAGGAAGCCAACCGGTGTTTGCGTCAGGCATATTTGGCGGATCCTGTAATGTTCCTTTCAGCCATTTGTAGCCAATATCCTTAGCCGTTTTAGGATCGAGTCCGGCCCAGCCGGAAGCGTAAACAATTCTTACTTTTTGTCCAGGCAATAATTTATAAGGCCCGAAAGATGAGAACATAAAATTTTCTGATTGAGAACCAGCCGGATAATTAAACCATTCTACTTTACCAAGTTCATCGTTATTAACACTATGAGACGTTCCCGGGAAAGCAACACCGGTTATTTTTGAAAGATTATATAAACCACCGCGCATCGCCCAAAAGTTTTTGTCACTATACGGATCGCCAACAGAGGAATAAGGCATTTGTGAGCCATTACCGGTGTAAGTAATCTTGGGTTGAAGAAAATCATCTTTATCATCTGCAGCATTTGCAAAAGCTTCTTTGGATGCATGAAGTATTGTGTAAAAGTGCATTCCTGTTCCAAGAAGTCTTCCATTTTGGCTAAGCACGGGCGCGCCCATATTATCGCCGCTACGTGTCGGATCGTCGGCGCCATATTCATAAAATACTCGTAATTTACCCGGCACCTTTCCGCCAACAAAAGTCTTTAGAGTATCAGCCGGACGAGCTCCATGATAATGCTGCCAAGATTTCTGCGGCTCAAATCCAATTTCACTTCCTTGCGGTCCGGGATTTCTTCCATTGGAAAATTCTCCATTATCCAAATTTGTATTCATCTGAATAAATACGCTATCATAAGTCTGTGTACTGTTGTTGGTAAACTCATAATCAAAAATCACATAGTTGTCGTTAAAATTTTGTCCCCAGCCTAAAATTTTTCTTTTTAGCGTTATTCCATAAACATACTCATTAGTTACTTCTACTATCTGATCATATGTTCCGCCGGAAAATTTTGAAGGATCATGTGTGCCAATATCTGCTAAAGTAACACTTTCGGTTTTTGTAGGATTTATAACTGTCTGCTGCGGGTATTTATAGCGAATATAGTTTGTAAGTGGTACAGTTACTTTACCAGTCGGCAAGTAAGTATTGGTTAGTCCATATACTGCAACAGTATCAATCTTTTTAAGAGGATCGTTTTCGTAAGGATTATTAAACATAAGAGTAGCTATTTGGAAACCAGCACCTGTATTTGCTTGAGCGTACTGACCTCTAATCCCAAGAATGTTATAATCATTAGGGAAGAAGCCGGAAGTGTAAGTAAAGTTTCCTCTATCTCCGTTATCGGTAATTCCAATCCAGAATCTTCCAACTTTCATTGCCGCAGTTTTCTGAACAAGCTGAGCAAAAAGAGACTCGCTCTGAATAAACGCAAATGCAAAGAGGAATAGCCAGAAAGCTTTACCTGTTATATTTTTTGATTCAACTAGTTTCATTTAATTCTCCAATTATTTTGTTTCGATGAACACTTAAAAATCTACTCTTACACCAAACCAAATATCACGCGGCTGTTTATATAACCAGAAATTATAGTTTGGATCATCGATATATGATTTATCTGCAGAACGCAAATCGCCTATTTTGTCATCACCGCCAATATATAAGCCGGGGTTTGCCTGACGAAGATTATCAAACTCTGCCGAGTTATACATTGGTAAGCGAAGCGAAGCAAGATACTTAGACCTATCGGTTGCATCGGCAAATGCGTAGCCGCTGTTCATCTGATCAACTTTAATATTGAGAAGGTTACTTATGTCTAAGAAAAATGTTGTTTTCAAACCGGCAAGGTTAAATGTTTTGGAAAGCTTTAGATCCAGCATATAATAATCTTGCCATTGCATATTGTTCGAAAAGTGAAGCTTGCCGAGCGGATTCCATGTGAAATAATCTCCGGCAGAATAAGTAGCGAATATTGTCAAATCCCATCCGCCTAGTATATGATTATCAAGAAATTCCGGACCAAAATTATCCGGAGTACGGAATGTTATGTTGGCATTTAATTCCGGCTGCGGCAAAGATTTGGTTTCGTTGCCGGCATACAATCCTTCTTGATCGTTATTGATAGTAACATCTGTAATCAAACTTCTGCCGGACAATCCTTCCTTCTTTATCATGTAATTGAAATTCAGCCATCCGGAAATCCAGCTATTATCGTTCTTCGAAATATTTATTTCCAAACCTTGAATATCTTCATACTGATTGTTTGCCTGGTTGTTATAGTTCAATGTACCGGCAGAATTTTTATATGTTACTCTTCCCGCTTCACCAGTTACATCTTTTGAGTAACCCGAAATTTGCATTATATAATTTTCGAAGAAGTTATATGCTACACCAAGCTCGTAAGAAGTAGTTCTTGGCGGTTCCAAATTTGGATTGGACATATCATACAATCCGTTTTTATCATATCTGTATCTGTACTGGTGCATTGTGTAATAAGGGGGATTAGATCTGAACTGACCATAATTAAAATAGAATTTCGATTCTGTCGTAATAGGAAATGAAACACCAATTCTTGGACTGATTGTTAAGAAGTTTTTAATCGGCTCAAGAAATCCCGGATGTTCTTTATCGTAAGCTTCCCAGATATCCCAGATATACGATTTCCCGCTTGCTAAATATCTGAACAATGATGTATCAACTTTTTGCGGACGAAACATAAGTTCGTTGAACGGATCGCCGGTCGGCCATTTGCCTCCGCCATTGTAGTAGTAGTCTAATCTTACGCCAATGTTAGCAACTATCTCATTATAGTTGATTTGATCTTGGATGTATAAACCGGTTTGGCTTGGAGTACGGTGGAAGTTAAACTCGTAAGCATTGTAAGCATTTGTATTCCACTTTTCCCAAAAATTGTGATCTATATTTATATGGTTATACTCGATTCCACCTTTTAAATAATGATGATCATCCAGCTGAGAAGCAATATCAAATTTGATTCTTGCTTGACTGGTTTTCGTTCTATCATACAAATCACCTTCTTTGCTTCCATAGGCAAATGTTAATCCGGGCAAAGCTATGTAAAGTGGATAAGTCGTTCCGCGAATGCTGCGCGAGCCAAATTGAAGTTTACCATAAGGAAGCTCGGTAAGAGGAAATGGTCCAATCTGATTTATAACTGTTGAATCTCTGTTGTCACCTATCGGCGAATCGTTTTTAATTGTTAGGTAGCTAACTGATAATTCGTAAAATGTTTTTGGACTTAATACATGATTAATAGTTACACCATGCATCATGGTTGTTTGATCGAGCATCGGAAAGAAAGGCGGATCGTAAGCATATTTTAACGGGCTCTCTGTTCTAGTTGCGATGTGCCGAACATTATCAATTCCCATAAATCCACCTGAATTGCCGGCATTCGGGGCATCACCCTGCGGCGGCCTTGCTGGAGAAACACCTTGCTGACGTTTCCATAATCCGTTGTAAGTAAATGTAATATTTTCTGTCGGCTGCGCTTTTATCGTTCCAAGTGTAGTATAAGAGAATTGACTTTTACGGACAACCGGCATAACATAGTATTGTTCAGTTGAGGAATTGGAAAGATAAAATGTTGCATTGCCTAATTCTTTTCCAATAAATAGAATTGGTCCGCCGAATCCTCCGTCAAAATTCCAGTCAACTCCTTGTTCGGTCATATGATGATCTTCGAAAGCTTTCTTTTGCTGTTCGCTTAGTTCATAGTAGCCAATAGTTTTTTTCATATCCTCAGAAAGACTAGCAAGACCTTTGTAATCGGGAACAGTCATGTGCAGCCAGTTAGCCAGCAAAAACATATCGTAAGCAGAAGCCTGCTGATTTACCGGCTTGCCGGTATTGTATGCTTTAGCTTGACTAATCCATCCCGGAAAAACAATATGCTGCGAACGTGCGTAAGGATCATCCGCCCAGGCAGTGTTTGTTCCAACAAAACCTACGCTAGGAGAAAGAAATGGTTTCAATAAATCATTATTAGCATCATAAAAGGAATCGCCGAAACGTTTCATATGTTCATTATTTCTTGAATAAGAAAAAGTACCGTGGTAACCATCTTGAGTTCCGCTTTTTGTAGTTACGTTAATTAAACCGGAACGAAAGTTTCCATACTCTGCATTGTATCCGCCGCTAAGAAGCGAAATCTGTTCAACGGCACTCATTGGAATTGATGTTTCTGCATTTCCAACAGCAGCATTATTGTAAGCAAGTCCATTTACCATTGTTCCGGTTTGATCTGCAGAACCGCCGCGTATTGTTAAAAATCCGTTGCTCTCGGAAACGCCAGGCATCTTTTGCAAGAACGCGTTAATCTGCCTAACACCGGATGCTTCCTGCAATTGGTCTGAAGATACAACCATTTGAGTATTTGAGACTTCCTTGTGAAGTTCATCTGCTTTTGCGGTAACAACAACTTCTTGCCCTTGTATTGTAGTTGGATCAAGGTCGATAGCTAAAGAGGTTACTCGATCAGCCGAAACAACAACACCCCGCAATGTTTTCGCCGTGTATCCAATCATAGAAACTTGTAATTCATAAGTCCCCACCGGAACGTTTATGATTATAAATTTTCCATCCAGATCAGTTGCAGCACCAAGGTAAGTTCCTTTCACCATAACTGTTGCACCGACCAGAGTTTCTTTGTTTTGAGAGTCTTTAACTACTCCAAGTATTCTGCTTCTTGTTTGTGCAGCTGTTGGATTTGAAAACAGAATGGAAAGAAGTAGGAAGGACAGAAAAAATAGTTTGACAGAAAGATTTTGTTGATTCATCTTTCACTCCTCAATGAATTCGCTTTTGGAATTTACTTATTTCACTAATAACATTTTCTTTGTTTCAGTATAGTTTGGAGTTTGCATTCTATAAAAGTAAACTCCGCTTTGTAATGAAGCGCCACGATGTGCATCTACATTAAACGCTACCTTATATGTTCCGGCCGGATGATAATTATTAACTAACGTAGCAACTTCCCTTCCTAAAACATCATACACTTTTAGACTTACATTGCTTGATGCCGTTACCTTGTATCCTATTGTAGTTTCCGGATTAAATGGATTTGGGAAATTCTGCTCAAGTTTATAGCCGACCGGAATTGTTCCTTCCTTCTTAACCTCTGTGAATGTAGCAGCAACAAGTTCATCCAAATAAACTTCCAGCATAGTGTATCCTTCAGCATTCAGCTTATTACCATCTGCTTTATCATTTGGATTAAGTCCCTTTGCAGTTTCCCAATCATCGGGCATACCGTCTTTATCAGTATCTGCCGGCGCAGCTGTTGATTTTAATTCCGGCCATCCGCCTACATCGTTTTGCGAATCTATAATTCCTTTACCGCCGCCGCCGAATCTTGTACCAAATTTTGCTGTTCCGGTTTGCGCTTCTTCAATTATTCTTGTGTCCAATGGATCTCTTTTAGGATAACTTGCGCCTACATGCTTCATAACTCTCTCAAAAGCTTTCTCGGCACTTTCTTCCTTTTCAATCAAATATGGAAATGCTGTTAACGGTTTTTTACTTGTTTGATAAGCTACATAATTGCCTTGAACACCGCCGCTCCAGTTGTTCGCAGTAATTGTGGGATTTCCAAAAACATAATTTCCAGCAACGAACCATCTACCAACTGTATCGGAAGGTTCTACAACACGGTATCTTTTACTAGAGGAAGTTGCCGGACCATACTTATAATAGTTATTAATGATGTTAATCTTACCTTTTTCGCCGCCATAGATGCTGTTGTTTCCCCAATTGTACAGCACATTATTTCTGAAATCTGTATTCTCGCAAATATCTGTTTCGCCGCCGGAAAATCTAGGATTACGGCTGTTATGATGTGCAAACATATTGTGATGAATTGTTGTATTCTTTCCTCCCATAATTCCGCCGTAACCGTGTTCTTGCAACACCCCATTTTCAACATGCAAAGACAAATTCAAACTCTCGCTAATCAAACACCATTGTATTGTTGAATTGGTGAGTCCATAAAAACTTGCATCTTCATCAACGGACCAGCTTATTGAACAGTGATCAATTATAAGATTATTTACATTACGGCCATTCATTGCGTCATCATCGTGACGATTAACATCGCCCAATCTGGTTCTTATGTAGCGAATGATTACATTACTTGCATTTATTGTTAAAGTATAACCGGCAAGACAAATTCCATCACCGGGAGCGGTCTGCCCGGCTATAGTTAAATTTCTATTTTTAATAGAGAGTGAAGATTTTAAATATATTGTTCCTGATGTTTTGAAGACAATTGTTCTTGTACCTGCTTGATTAACCGCATATCTAAAACTGCCGGGTAAATTGTCATCGTTAAGATTAGTTACTTCGTACACTGTGCCGCCTCTTCCACCGGTAGCAAATTTTCCGAAACCATCCGCTCCGGCAAAGGCGGTAATTAAACTTGCAGTTGTACTAAAAGATATTTCATTCCCATAAACAGTACCATCAGAATTTGTAGCATAAGCTCTAACATAGTATTTTGTTTTTGGCAGCAGCGAATTTAATTTTATGCTGAATCCACCCGAGCCATTTCCGGCTGTAATTTTATTTTCATTCACAGTTGGTAATGGATTTGTACTCCAGCAGATACCTTTATCAACAACTTCTTTACCACCGGTAGTAAGAATTATTCCTCCGCAAAGTGCAGATACATCTGTTATTTCTGAAGCATTATTTGTAGAAACCGAAAGCTGAATATCCGATTGTGCCGCGGTTGTTGATCCAGCTATAATGAAAGTATTATGTACTGCATACTTTGTTGTACTTGTAGTAGTGCTTATAACCCAATATGGGTATATACGAACAGAAAAAGTTGTTCCATTTGGAACTGTGACGTTAAGATCTTTGGAATAATTTGCGCCGGTTGAGTTGCCGTATATAAGGGCGCCTATATCGGAATTCATTTGAGTTCTCGTATTCCAATTATCGGTAGAATAAAAAACATTTGCGTTCATTGCCGAAGTGCTTCCGGCAAATCCATAATTGAAGGATACTTTTGATACTGTTAAATTATTCCCGGCACTTGGAGACACATCAAATTGTATAAAACGCGAGTCGTTCTGTACTGTTTCTTGTTTCCATCCAAAAGTACCCTGGTTTAGCCTTTGACCGTTGCTATTATAACTAGCCACAACCATTCCGTTAGGACCCGCACTAATAACTTCAGTCTTCGCCTCGACATCACCAACGGATTGAGAAATTTTTTGACTATCGGAAGAAGATAAATTCCAAGTAACAATGGCGCTTTTTTGTGCTAAACTAAAATTTATAGTGAAGAAAAGAACTAAAATGGTAAGTCTAATTTTCATTAATACACCTATTATTCGAGCAATTGGAAAAATTTTTTCCAAACTGGCCACAGATTATAGTAAAATTACGAGACTACTTTATTGATGACTTAAACGCTAACTAAAATTCTTGAATCGATTCTTAATTGTCAAGAAAATAATTGGACTTCTCTATTCTTTTTGATTTAAAACTAAAAAAAGCGGCTTTTACAAAAGCCGCTTTTAAGTAATTAATAGTCACTTCAACAAAAGCATTTTTCTGGACTGAACAAAATCTGCTGCTTGAATTCTGTAGATATAAACACCGCTTGCCAATCTACTGGCGTCAAATTTCACTTCGTAGAACCCGGCAGATTTTTCTTCATTCACTAGTTTCAAAATTTCAGCGCCGAGAATATCATATACTGCAACTTTCACCAATCCGCTTTTAGGTAACTGAAATTTTATAGCCGTTGTTGGATTAAATGGATTCGGGTAATTCTGATATAACTCATATTTGCTTGGAATAGCATTTAGAAAAGCCTCTTCTTCTATCGCTGTGACTGCTGTTGTATCCGGCATCCAGTCAAAACTGAAAGTTGGACTAGAGTTCTTAGAAAGAATATTTGCAATAGTATAAGTAGCTGCTTCCTGATCGGTCAACTGTCTGGAAATGGATGCTAGTCTTTGTTTTGTATCTGACCCAGGTCCATAACATTTATATTCTGCGTATACTGCTGGAGTAACATTCCAAGTCGACCAGCCGGCTGAGCTTAGAGTTGCCGGCTCTTCACATTTAATAAAAACTGTTCGGGGCGCGTTTTGCCAAGGTCTGCCAAGTACAAAATTGGTTATTGGATTTCCATCAAAACCAATTTCGTTTGCAGTGATTTTGCAATTCAAGAAAACATAACCAAAAAGTGTTGTAGCATCTGTAGATGCAGCAGTTAGAGTTCCACCATTTCGATTAATATTAAGAGTGCATTTATCGAATACAACCACGTCGCGACCAAAAATAAAATCTACCGAACCTTCGATGTAACAGTTGTTCATATAAATTCTTCCAACACCGCTTCCGCCCCAAGTGTAATAAGTATCTTGATAGCCGAGAAGTTTGCAATTATAGTATGCGTGTCTGTCACCTTGAATTCTTAAAGCAACCGCCTGAGCAGCTGTTGAAGTGTTCTGGAAAGTAATATTCTTAGCAACAAAATCATTTGCATCAATTGCAACTGTCTGGCATGTTGATGTCCCAAGCGTAACTCCATTAACAACTCGACCGGAATAATCATCATAAACAAGAATAGTATTGTCTTTGTTTTCACCTTCCAGAACAACATTGGATTTAAGTGATGTCAAAATTATTTTCTCTTTATAAGTACCATTCTTTACAAACACTGTCCATGTACCGGTATAATTATCGGGTATTGCATCAAATGCTGCTTGAACAGTTTTGTAATCACCGCTTCCATCGGCTGCAACAACTTTTTTAACATTTGCCGCTTGTGCTTGAGTTGTAAAGGTAACTTCGTTTCCGTATCCGGTTCCGATTCCATTTGTAGCATATGCTCGAACGAAATAAACTGTATTTGGTTTAAGCTCCGACATCATACTGGTAAACGTTCCAATATCTTTACCGTTAACAGTTTTGCCGTCATTAATAGTTGGATTGTTTTTTGTACTCCAGCAGATTCCGCGGGCGCTTATTGGATCGCCGCCCC
>JBHEKZ010000446.1:0-3964 GCA_041859025.1 Melioribacteraceae bacterium
AACAATGATGAAAAAGGTACAGATAAAGATGTATTTACTTTTGCAGATGTACAGGCAAAGGGTGTGGAGTTTAAGAAAACAAATTCGTCTCACTTTGATGGTAGTTTAAGGCTTTGTCAGGAAAATGATCTTTGCACAATCATTTACACTTCCGGAACAACCGGAGTGCCTAAGGGAGTAGTATTAACTCATAAGAATATTGCTTCTAACGTTAAAGGAGCGCACGAAGTATTCGATATTGGCGCGACTGACACTTTTCTCTCGTTTCTTCCGCTGTGTCATATCTTCGAAAGAATGGCTGGTTACTATACAGCTTTTTCGGCAGGATCAATTATAGCTTATGCTGAGAGCATCGAAAAGGTATCGCAGAATTTGAAAGATATTCAGCCAACAATTATGACAGCAGTTCCTCGTTTGTTCGAACGAATTTATTCCAAGATTAAACGCAATGTTGAAAGTCAGCCGGAGAAAAAACAGAAAATATTTAACTGGGCAATTGAACTAGGAAAAGAATTTCAAGTGGCAAAAAAATCGGGGCATCCTATTCCAGTTTTTCTGTCACTTAAAAGAAAACTTGCCGATAAACTAGTCTTCCAAAAATTGCGGGAAGCCACCGGCGGCAATCTGCGTTTCTTTATTTCCGGCGGCGCTGCTTTATCAAGAGAATTGGGACAGTTTTTTGAGGCTGTTGGTATTCTGGTTCTTGAAGGTTACGGATTGACTGAATCATCTCCGGTACTTGCCTGCAACAGAATTAACGATTACAAATTCGGTACTGTCGGCAAGCCATATCCGGGTGTAGAAATCAAAATAGCAAAGGATGGCGAAATACTTGCTTACGGTCCAAACATTATGCAAGGTTATTACAAGAACAAAAAGGAAACTGACGAAACAATTAAAGATGGCTGGCTGCATACCGGAGATATAGGTGTGTTTGATGCAGAGGGTTTCTTGATCATTACAGATCGGAAGAAGCATCTCTTTAAGACTTCGGGCGGAAAATATATTGCTCCGACTCCAATAGAGAACATGTTTCTCGCCAGTAAGTATATCGATCAATTCATTCTGATCGGAGATAGAAGAATGTTCTTAAGCGCTTTAATCGTTCCCGATTATGAAGCTTTAAAAGAATATGCAGATGCTAATAGAATTCAATACAAAGATGTTGAAGACTTAGTGGAAAAGAAACAGATTTATGAACTACTTGATAAAGAATTGGATGTATTCCAGAAGAAACTAGCCAGTTTTGAACGTGTACGCAAGTTCGCTATTCTTGATAAGCCTTTTTCAATAGAAACCGGCGAACTGACTCCCAAACTTTCCGTAAAGCGTAAAGTAATTGAAGAACGTTACAAAGGTTTAATAGAGGATATGTACAAAGGTCTTGAAGGCTAGCTATTTCTTGATCTTTCACTTGATCTAAATCTTAATCTGATTTTTTAATAAAGGTGATTAAGAGCAAGATTAAGATCATGATCAAGAAGTGAATGATGAAAAATGAGTGAAAAGAAATTGATAGTTAATGACGAAATTGTTCTAAAGCCGATTGGCTATTTGAAATCCGATTTAGTTTATCGCTACGAAACTCCCCGGCAAGGGATACTTGCCGGAGAGGATATTTCGGTAATTGAATTACTTCCTCACCACAATTTTGAACAAGCCGTTTCTCAATTAGATGGCTTCGAAAGAGTTTGGGTTATCTATCAATTTCACTTGAACAACAACTGGAAACCTCTGGTAAATCCGCCCCGGCACACAAGAAAGAAGGTTGGAGTTTTTGCCAGCCGTGCACCATACCGCCCTAATCAAATTGGAATGAGTTGCGTTAAGCTGGAAAAAGTAGAAGGATTGAAAATCTACATTTCTCAATCGGATATACTTGACGGTTCGCCGGTATTGGATATTAAACCATATCTGCCTTACTCCGATTCATTTCCGGACGCTGCTACCGGCTGGGTGAAAAAAAATCTCGATGAAAAGTATGAAGTCGCTTTTTCTGATATTGCTGAAAAGCAAACAACGTGGCTAAAAGAGAAAGCAAATATCAATCTGGTGAATTTTGCCCGTCTCCAACTGGAGTTTTATCCTAAAGATGATTCTCGAAAACGCATATCTGTAAATAAAGATGAATTTACTCTGGCTTACCGCACATGGCGAATTGTCTATGATGTAGATGATGGGATCAAAACCGTTTCGGTTAAGAACATTCATTCCGGATATTCTTCTGATGAGCTGAATGCTGTTGACGATAAGTACGAGGATAAGGAATTGCATAAGAAGTTCCTTTTAGAGTTCCTAAGTTTCTGAGGTGCTGAGTGCCTGGGAAAACAAAAAGAATTTGAATATTTACTTAGGCGCTAAGGAACTCAGTTAATCTGGCACTTTTCAACTCAGTACCTCTGTTAGAAATTTCCTATATTTGCCCACAATTATTAAACATTTCCGGGTTTGTTTTGGCTAAAGAAAAGATTTTAGTTACTTCGGCATTGCCCTACGCAAACGGCAATATACATTTGGGCCATTTGAGCGGAGCTTATCTTCCGGCGGATATTTATGTGCGCTATAAACGCCTAAAAGGGGACGATATAATCTATATCTGCGGCTCCGATGAGCATGGTGTGCCAATTACAGTTACTGCTGATAAAGAAAAAATCACTCCAAAAGAAGTTATTGATAGATTTCATGAAGCGAACAAGAAAGCGTTCGAAAAGTTTGGAATGAGTTTCGACATTTATTCCCGCACAAGCATACCAATTCACCATGCAACAGCGCAAGAATTTTTCAAATGTTTTTACGATCAAGGATTGCTTGTTGAAAAGAAAACCATGCAGTTCTATGATGAGAAAGTAAATAAGTTTTTACCCGATAGATATGTTGAAGGAACTTGTCCTAAGTGCGGCAATGAAGAAGCAAGAAGCGACGAATGTGAAAAGTGCGGTTCCCTTTACGATCCCACGGAATTGAAAAATCCTAAGAGTAAAATGACCGGAGAAACTCCAGTGTGGAAAGAGACATCTCACTGGTATTTCCCGCTTGGAAAATTTCAGGAACGTTTGGAAAAGTATGTTAGCGAGATGGATGAAAAGTATAAATGGAAAGAGAATGTTCTTCAATATTGCCGAGGCTGGTTTAACGATGTTCTAAAAGACCGTGCTATTACACGCGATTTGGATTGGGGCGTTAAAGTACCGCTGGATGATGTGCAAAATAAAGTTCTCTATGTTTGGTTCGAGGCTGTGCTTGGTTACATTTCCGCGGCAAAAGAGCTATCGGAAAAACGTGGCGAGCCGGAATTGTGGAAAAAATATTGGCAGGATGAACAGACTAAGTATATCGCTTTCATCGGTAAGGATAATGTGGTTTTTCACACAATCATTTTCCCAGCAATTCTAATGGGTTGGAATGATGTTAATAAAGTAAAATTCTGCTTGCCTCAGAATGTACCGGCAAACGAGTTCTTAAATTTTGAAGGGAAGAAGTTCTCTAAATCGCGCGGATGGGGAATTGATGTTGATGAATTTTTAGAATTATTTCCGGCTGATACATTGCGTTATACGCTTGGCGCAAATCTTCCGGAAGGGAAAGACACAGATTTCTATTGGAAGGAATTTCAGTCCCGCACAAACGGAGAACTTGCTGATATATTAGGCAATTTTGTTAACCGGACTTTCACATTTGCTCATAAACATTTTGAAGGAAAAGTACCGGCTAGAGGAGCGCTTGCACCGATAGATGCAGAAATGCTCGAACTTCTGAAAAACTCTCCGGTGAAAGTTGCGGAACTGCTTGAACGCTACAAGGTAAAAGACGCAATCTTTGAAATGATGAATCTTGCCCGGGCCGGAAATAAATATTTTAATGACTCTGAGCCGTGGAAGAGTTCCAAAGCTAACAAAGAGCAATGCGGAACTACAATAAATATCTGCTTAAACATTATTTATACACTGGCGGAAATTTTTAGTCC
>JBHEKZ010000473.1:0-3240 GCA_041859025.1 Melioribacteraceae bacterium
TGTTGAATCACTAATCTATAAGGGATGGATTCAGTGCCTTCATCCTGATGACCAAAGTCTATTTGAAGAAACTTTTGCTAAAAGTATAGCGAAGAAAGAACGGTTGCAGCTCGAATTTCGAATACAGGCAAGCGATGCCGAGTATCATTGGGTGATTTGTACTGCAAATCCATACAATGATCTTAATGGAAATTTTACCGGTTACCTCGGATTATGCTTAGATATTACAAACCGGAAAATATTGGAAACGGAGCTTAGGAGTTCGAAAGAATTAGCTGACGCATCAAATAAAGCAAAGAGCACTTTTATTTCTAATATGAGTCATGAAATACGCACTCCGTTAAATGGTGTTATTGGGCTTACTGATTTGTTGATAGACACAAAGCTCGATGAAGAGCAGCATGAATACCTGGAGATGATCAAACAATCCGCATACACTCTTTTAGGATTATTAAACAATCTATTAGACTATTCTAAAATTGAGGATAACAAAATCACAATTAGTGAAGGTGAGTTTAACCTAAGAAAAAATCTAAACGAAATAATAATGCCTTACCAGACTCAAGCCAAACGTACCGGCGTTAAATTAAGCTTTACTATTGATGACGAAGTACCTGAAGTACTGATTGGTGATGAGATGAAAATAAAGCAGATCGTTTCCAACTTACTGAGCAATTCTGTTAAATTTACGGAAAGAGGGAGTATAAGTTTGCTTGTAGGAATTGAGAACAGTTTACGTAAGAGGTCATTAACAGAAGATAGATTGCTTCTTCATTTTGTTGTTTCTGATACTGGAATTGGGATTCCTAAGGAAAAACAAGAAATGATATTTGATAGTTTTACACAAGTTGATAATTCGATGACGCGTAAATATTCTGGATCCGGGCTTGGTCTCTCCATTGTAAAGAAGATTGTTGAACTGCTTAAAGGAAAAATCTGGATTGAAAGTGAGTTCGGTAAAGGTACCGACTTTCATTTTGTTTGCGAACTTAAAAGAAAAATTGTCGGGAAATAGTTAGCAATTAATAATTAATAAAAGAAAAACTAGGAATACAAAATGAGATCATTAGTTGTTGAAGACGATTTTGTTAGCAGAATGATTTTGCAAAAAATTCTACTTCAATTTGGCGTTTGCGATGTTGTAGTTAATGGCAAAGAGGCAGTCCAAGCTTTCTCCATGGCTGTGGCAGAAGACAATCCTTACGATTTAATTTGTCTTGATATTATGATGCCTGAAATGAATGGGACTGAAGCTTTACATTTAATTCGACAAAAAGAAATTGAAATGAATATACTACCTAAAGATGAAGTCAAAATTGTAATGACAACCGCACTCGATACAGCGAAAGAAGTAATAGATGCATATTATAAAGGGGGCTGTACTGCATATCTTGTTAAACCGATTAGCAAAGCAAAAATTATAGAAACGATTAAGGACTTGGGACTTTACGAACAGAACTAATCTAAAAAATAAAACTGTTTGCTAAAGGGATGTCTCAATCCTTTTCATTTTTCAATTATATTCAGCACCATCATCTTCGTTTGTGGTGCCGAACTTTTCTTTGTCATCTTTCCATACATTCTTGATTTATCTATAAACAAACTGCTAACTTAGATTCCAAAAGAAAAATAGGTTGTATGGAAAATAAATACGATGTTTTTATAATTGGTAGCGGACCAGGCGGTGAAGGTGCTGCTATGACTTGCGCTAAGCAAGGGAAAAAAGTTGCTGTCTGTGATGATTTTTCTCTTGTTGGCGGCAGCAATACTCATAAAGGGACAATTCCAAGTAAAGCGTTAAGACACGCGAGTCAAGTTTTAATTGACAGCAAGGGGATGGAGGGAACAACTTATCAGGAGCTGCTTAGACAGACCGATGTAGTAATAAAGCGTCAAGTTGAACTGCGACGCGGATTCTACGTTCGCAACAATGTTGATTTATTGATAGGTAAAGCTGCTCTTTTAGATTCAAACACAATTGAAGTTACAGAAGCTAATGGTCTAAAGAAAAAATACAAAGCAGAATCTATAATTATTGCAACAGGTTCCCGTCCTTATCATCCGCCGGATGTTGATTTTTCACATCCGAGAATTGTAGACAGTGATAAACTTCTTAAGATTAACGACAATCCTAAGACTATAACCATCTATGGGGCAGGTGTAATCGGCTGTGAATACGCGTCAATCTTCCGAGGACTGTCGATCAAAGTAAATTTGATAAACACACGCCATCAATTGCTTTCGTTTTTAGACGATGAGATTATTGATGCTCTAGCTTATCACTTGAGAGAGAATGGCGTTCTGATTCGGCATAGTGAAGAATATGAAAAAGTTGAGGCCGATGATTGCGGCGTAACTATTTATTTGAAGTCTAATAAGCAAATCAGAAGCGATTATTTGCTATGGGCACAAGGACGAACCGGCAATTCACAAAATATGGGATTGGAACAACTCGGAATAAAAATAGATTCCCGGGGATCAATTCCGGTTAATCAATTCTATCAATCATCGGTTCCAAATATTTATGCTGTGGGCGATGTTATCGGCTATCCGAGCCTGGCTAGCGCCGCATATGATCAAGGAAGGTTTGCAGCACGCCATTTGTTGCTTGGAGAAACAAAAACACTCCGCTTAGAGGATATACCAACCGGCATCTATACTATACCTGAAATAAGTTCTATTGGTCTAAATGAACGAGAGCTTACAGAGAAAAAAATTCCATATGAAGTCGGGCATTCTTTTTTCAGGCATTTAGCACGGGCTCAAATAACCGGAAGAACTACCGGAATGTTGAAGATTCTATTTCATAGAGAAACTTTTGAAATTCTGGGGATACATTGCTTTGGTTATGGCGCTTCCGAAATTATTCACATCGGACAAGCGATCATGTCGCAGAATGGAGAAGGAAATACTCTAATGTACTTTATCAATAGTACATTTAACTATCCAACTATGGCGGAAGCTTACCGTGTTGCAGCATTGAATGGATTTAACCGTGTAGAGCTAAGTGAAGTACATCTAAAACAGAAGACACAGAATAATGATTGAAAAGAAAATCAATTTTAAAACCGGATTTACTAAAGAAGAATTAAAAATTTTCGCTAGCTTTAAAAAGCCGCACGACATTCAAGTATTTCTGAATAACACATTGTATAATGCGGAAAGTGTTACGCGCTCACCAAAAATGGTGTTAAAGCATAAAGTAGCAAACTGTTTTGAAGGTGCTCTTTTTGCTGCCGC
>JBHEKZ010000482.1:0-4082 GCA_041859025.1 Melioribacteraceae bacterium
CCAGTTCATTTAGATCAAAATTAACTGCAAGGTCAAACATGTAAAGATGATCGGTACCACTTGAACTGCCTACAGAGGAGGAGGATAAAAAATCATTTTTTAGAGTAAAGTTGAACTCGTAACCGCGCTTGTAGAGATTTGTACGCAAACCCCACCAATCACCGGAAAGAGCGCTGAATTCGATCTCTTCTTGCGGAGATACAGAAATGTTTTCAGAAGCTTTCTCACCAGCATAGTTCGACACAACTAAATCCTGAGCAGAGGAATTGCTGCCGAAAACAAACAGCATTAAAAACGAAAGCAAAATTGTTTTATATATAACTTTATAGAAGATCAGCTCGATATGTCTTTCGAGGCTTACCATTTGAACATCCTTTTTCAATTAGTAATCATTCACTAATTGATTATCGGCCAAATCGAGAATATTTAAATGGGTTGGACACCTCGGTGTGAACAAAAAAAGCCGCATTTTTAATGCGGCTTTTTTATTAACTAATTCTAAATACTAAATACCAAGTACCGCTTATTTGAACATCTCATCGCCCGGATTGGTATTGTACTCAACAGAAGTTACCGTAAGTTCAATTGAACCCATTGGTGTACCCTGGATAAGCTTATGAGCAACTTTTGTTCCTTTAACATCTTTGTAATCGGAATACTCAATGGAAATATTCATCTCGCCTTGCTGAGATTCTACAGAAGAAGAGGTTTTTACCAGATACCCGCTTTCAACATCGTAATACTGAGTTGACTTTTTACCTGAAGGATAGATAAGATTAATTCTGTAAGCATCCTTCCCGTTCAAAACTTCCATACCGCTTAATTCCAGCTTAACACCAAGCTTATCATAATAGAGATAAGAATTAAGTGTTGCTTCAATTTTCATTGCTTCAAGCTGCGCACCGGAAAGTTCTTGTTCTTGCCCCATTGCACTGCTCTTGCCTTTCTCACCATCAAAAACAGTTTTCTGCTGACCCACACCAAAATCGACCAGTTGATACATTTTGTTTGGAGCTTTACGAATCAAAGTGATGTTGATATTCATTCCTTGCATAGAGCCGCTCATCTTCAAGGTTTCATCTTTGATAGCTTCAAGATTAGCTTTTCCGCCGGTAACCTCAACATACTTTGCAACTACTTGCTCGGCAGTTAACCCTTCCGGAGCTTTTTTTACATTAGGATCATATTTTTCTCCATAGACATCCAAGAAATCGACTTTACCGCTTACGCTAAACTTTGTAAGATTCTTCGCAACATCTTCCGAAGAACCGACAACAAGTATATAAGCATTATTTGGTCTAATATATTTTTTGGCAATCGATTGAACATCGTCAACTGTTACCGCGCTAAGATTCTTTAAATAATTTTTATAATAATCTTTAGGCAAATTATACATGGCAGTATTTATAGCAAAGCTTGCAACTGTTGCCGGCTGTTCCAAGCCGCGGATGAATCCACCAGCCAAATAATTTTTAGCGTTCTCTAATTCTTTTTCAGAAACTTTTTCGTTTCTGATCTTCTTCATTTCGTTTAGAATTTCTGTAATAGCGCTGTCTGTTACGCTTGTTCTAACTTTCGTCGAAGCAGAAAAACTGCCTACCAGCTTATCAGGATTGATGCTTGAGTATGCGCCGTAAGTGTAAGCCTTAGCTTCGCGTAAATTCATGAAGAGTCTGCCCGTAGCGCTTCCGCCTAAGATTAAATTAGCTACTTTAACTTTCATTGCATCTTCGCTTCCGATTTGCAGATCAACCGGATAACAAACATTAATAACTGACTGAACCGCGCCGGCTTTATCAACCAAAGCTACTTTATTAACAACCGGAGCTTTTGGATTTGCGAAAGTGTTTTTAGGAACATCTTTCTTTTCCCACTTGCCGAGATATTTTTCAACTAAAGATTTTGCTTTTGCTTTGTTGATATCACCAACGATAGCTAGATAAGCAATGTTCGGTCTAAAGTATGTGTCGTGATAATTCTTGCACATATCGATAGTAATTGCTTTTACGCTTTCTTCAGTTTCGAATTCGCCGTAAGGATGTTCTTTGCCATAAGTAAGCGCGCCTCTAACTCTACCGGCAACTGCGTCCGGATCATCTTTGGAATAAGCCAATCCGGAGAGTGTCTGTTTTCTAATCTTTTCCAATTCTTCTTGTTTGAATTCCGGATTAAGAATTACATCCGCCATCAAATCCATAATTTTTTCTGTGTACTTAGAAAGACCGGAAGCAAACACACTAGTTGAAGAAGTGCTTAAGTTAGCACCAAGAAAATCTACTTCTTCATCAAGTTTGTCTTTACTGCGTTTCTTTGTACCGGTACGCATCAATTCTCCGGCAGCAGAAATGTATCCGGCATTTTTTCCTTCAACAATTGCATCTCTATCCAGCATTAAGCTGAATGTTACTTGAGGAAGTTTATGATTTTCAACTACAAACACTTTTAAACCGTTAGCCAATACAAAAGAATCGGCGTCACCAATTTTAACTTCCGGTGCCGGACCAGGTTTAGGTTTTTGGCTTCTATCAAGCTGAGCGAAAGAAACAGCGGTTACGCTCATCAAGAAGAAGAAAATCAAAAGACGTTTCATTTTATACTCCGTTATATTTTCAAAAATTTTTATTGTCATTTGCTTACAAACGTAACGTGTTTATTTTTTTTCCATTGATTTAGGCAAATAATAAAGAACTACTCTGTTTTCTTTAGTTAAATATTTATTGGCAACCTTCTTCAAATCGTCGCGTGTTACCTTCATGTAGCGCTGGAGTTCTGTGTTAATCAAGTTTGCGTCGCCAAAATAAACAGAATAGTTAGCCAAGCTTTCACCGATGCCGGAAACTGTAGAATTGCGTGTAACAAAATCGCTTTCGACCTGGTTTTTCAATTTTTGGAATTCTGTCTCTGTGATAAGATCTTTTTTAACTTTTGCAATTTCGGCATCCATAGCTGCTTCAAGTTCTTCAGCTTTGCCGCCAACATTGCAAAGGCCGTATGCAAGGAACAAACCCGGATCTTCCAGCGAAAAAGGCATTGCGCTGACTTGTAGTGCTTTCTGCTGTTTGTCTTTTATTTCTTTTGTAAAGCGGGAGCTTTCTCCGCTTGAAAGAAGTGTGGTTAACATACTAAGCGCATAATAGTCAGGCGTGCCTTGTGCCGGCATATGGTAAGCTTGTGCAACTAACGGCAGTTGAACTTTATCATAAACTATTTCTCTAACTTCTGCTGTCTTAACCGGTTCCACCTCTTTAGGGCGAACAATTGTCATTTTCCCTTTTGGAATTTCAGCAAAATATTTTTTTACCAACTCTTTTGTCTTTGCAATATCAATATCGCCGGCAATTGTTAAAGTAGCGTTGTTCGGCACATAATACATATTGTAGAAAGCAATAAATTCTTCAATTTTAGCCTGATCAATATATTGAGCAGAGCCAATAGGCATCCATCTATATGGATGAACTTTGTAAGCATTGCTGAAAATCTTTTCGCCAAGAGTTCCGTAAGGTCTATTTTCCAAACCTTGTTTACGTTCTTCCTTTACAACTTTACGCTGAGTTTCTACGCCAATGCTGTCAATCTTCAAATGCATCATTCTCGCGGATTCCATATACAAGCCAAGCTCAAGCTGATTAGACGGAAGTGTTTCATAGTAAAACGTGCGGTCGAAAGAAGTGTTCGCATTTAATTCGCCGCCGGCAGATTCAATTGTCTTAAAATATTCACCGCGTTTAATGTTTGGGGAACCTTCGAACATCAAATGCTCAAAAAAGTGTGCAAAGCCGGTACGCTGGGGATCTTCATTCTTGCTGCCAACATGGTAAAGTATAGAAACATTTACGATCGGCGTAGTGTTGTCCTTGTGAAGAATTACATTCATACCGTTATCCAGCTTGTACTGTTCAAAGCTTATCTTAGTGCTTTGGGCAGAAATGCTCACAAAGCCAAGCAGCGCTAAAAACAAAATGAGTTTGCGTTTCATTAATTACTCCTTTTAGAATTGATTAGAATAGCCATTATTGCGGTTTTTTGTAGCGAAAATATTGGGAAATTTCGTTTCATTTGCGAATAATTTGACGTTTCAATCA
>JBHEKZ010000170.1:0-3032 GCA_041859025.1 Melioribacteraceae bacterium
AATCTCTTCAAACCAAAAGCAGAAAAAAGTGAGTTAGAACAAGTGCTTACTTCTATGCCCCCATTTCAAGAATTACCCCTTACCCATCTTAAGAGTATCATAAAACTAATGCATAACAGAATTTATGTACCCGATGAAATGATATTTCACCAGGGAGATCCGGGAGCCGGTTTGTACATAATCATCAATGGTCAGGTAACCATCAAACAAGAAGATGATGGTAAGATTTGGGAATTAACCAAGCTTTCCCGAGGAGATTTTTTTGGTGAATTAGCTCTACTAGATAATGAACGCCGTTCTGCAACTGCAGTAGCAGTTGAGGAAACTCAAGTTTTGGTAATTTTTAAAGCGGATCTGGATAATTTTATTTCAAATAATCCCAAAGAAGGAATAAAAATTTTGCGGGGAATGGCTCATATTATTGCAATTAGGCTGAGAAGTTTGAACCAAGACTATTTTCAATTGTATAAACAAATGAAAAACAACTAACGGAGGCAGCAATGATAAACAATATCATGGTTCCCATCGATTTTTCAGATTACAGTAAAGCCGCATTAAAGTATGCAGCCCAGTTCGCTAAACAATTCAATTCAAAAATATTTCTCATCTATGTTGTTGAACCTATGATTTATCCCGCAGATTTTTCTATGGGACAAGTCGCTATTCCATCTTCCGATATTGATTTAACAAGCCGTGCTGAAGAAGAGCTTAATAGATTAGCTTCAGAAATCAATAACGGTTTGGCAGTTGAAACAATTATTAAAACCGGAAAACCATTTGTTGAGATTAATGAAACGGCTGGAGAAAGAGATATTGACTTGATAATCATAGCAACGCACGGGCATACCGGAGTAGAACACCTGTTGTTTGGCTCAACAGCTGAAAAAGTAGTGCGCAAAGCACCATGCCCGGTTTTAACTCTCAGAGAGCCGGTAAAGGGATTTCAATTCAAGAAATGAGGAACTAGATTTAGATTAAAAAGCTCAGCTGCTTAATAGCCGAGCTTTTTTTACAAATTTATTTTGCTTGTTCTAATTGTTTTGCGGCTTGTTCCGCAATGTGAGCTACTTCAGTCTTAGGATATTTTTTAGCTAACTCTTTCCATACCGAGATTGCCTTCTTATTATCCCCTTTGGCTTGAGCTAAACCTCCAATATTATACTGTGCGTAAAGATTATTCTTATCAACACTTAAAACACGGTCGTTATATTCAACGGCCTTATTAAGATCACCTTTATTGTAATATGTAAATGTTAGCTGAAGTAAAATATCTGTTCTTTTAGGATCGACTTTTATGATTTTTTCGTACAGTGTAATGGCCTCATCAGGATTATGAACCGACAACAAATCAGCATATTCCCTAATTTTTGTTGTGTCATTTGGATTTTTCTCAACTGCGAGTTTTAGAGCATTCATCTTTTCGGCAGCTTCCTGCATAACATTATCTTTTCCGGGCATGTCGCCGTTTCCTCGGGATCTCATGCCGCCATGCATCTCATCTTCAGGCATTTGTGCGCCTTCGCTGATTGCTCCGGCACTATTGGCTTCTTTTGTTGTATTTGAGAAATATACTATTGCAATTACAAAAACAACGAAAACACCTAAGTAAATGTATATCGGTTTTAACTTCATCTCAGCTCCATTTTTTATGTGGGCAAAATTAAGATTTTTTTCTCTAAATACTTGCCATGTAGAAACGAATATTCCCGCACAAATTGCTTTTTAGTAGATAAAATGAACTTTGCATCAAATAATTCCGTTTGTATTTTAAATCAATCAACGAAAGAACATGAAAAATAAAATACAACCAGAAGAAATTGAACTTAAGAACAAATACAAAGAATTTGATGCCGAAGTTCTTCCTTTCACTGACGCACTTAAAAGCTTTGCGTTAAAAATGACTAATGATACCGATGATGCAGATGATTTGCTTCAAGATACGCTTATGAAAGCTTTTAGGTTCTTTGACAAATTTGAAAAAGGAACCAACATGAAGGCATGGCTTTTTCAAATAATGAAAAATTCATTTATAAATAATTACCGGAAAACAAGCAAAGAGCCGAACAAAGTTGATTATGAAGATGTTCAGAATTTCTACGAAAACATTAAAGCTGAAGATGTAAAGTCACAGCATTATCAGAGCGATGCTTTTAGCGATGTTTTAGATGATGAAATCACTTCCGCACTTTCAAAACTACCTGACGATTTTCGTACAATAGTCTTTCTAAGTGATGTAGAAGGTTATACTTACGAGGAAATAGCTGATTTTGTTGATTGCCCAATTGGAACTGTAAGATCGCGCTTGCATAGAGCAAGAAAGATGCTTTATTCTCTCCTTTACGAATATGCTTTAGACAAAGGATTTGTATCAAAAAGTGTTCGCGCCTCTTCACGAATGATAAAACTAGTACCTAAAACCAGAACAAAAGGAACTAACGAACTTGTGTTGGTGTAATAAGGATAGTTGTAGATACAAAATCTTGTAAGTTGTTCTATTGAAAAAATTTATAGCTTCTGAACATCCAGTTTTTTATATTTGCGATGGTGATAATTATAAATACAAACCGGAAATCTGCGATAGAAACTTTCTACTCATTTTACAGTCATTTGATTTATTAAATCATTGCAATTGAATAATAATAAGAGATGAGTAATCAGCTCTGGTTTTTTACTTGTGTTTAAAAAGAAAATATTGACCGATAATAAGTTTAAGAATAACAAGTTAGGAGAATTCTAGAATTGAAGATCACTAAGCAGTTTACTAATCGCGAAAGTAAATCTTTAGACCAATATCTTCAGGAAATTGGCAAAGTTGATCTTTTAACTCCTCAACAAGAGATTGAATTAGCAATTCGTATTAAAAAGGGTGAAAAAGCCGCTCTTGATAAATTAACAAAAGCTAATCTAAGATTTGTTGTGAGTGTGGCTAAACAATATCAGAATCAAGGTTTACCACTGGGCGATTTGATTAATGAAGGTAATCTTGGCCTTATTAAA
Organism: Melioribacteraceae bacterium; assembly: GCA_041859025.1. Lineage (GTDB taxonomy): Bacteria > Bacteroidota > Ignavibacteria > Ignavibacteriales > Melioribacteraceae > Stygiobacter. The sequence goes on from JBHEKZ010000170.1 coordinate 2,998, forward strand.
GCCGGATTAAGATTTGATGAAACACGCGGATTTAA